>CAYMXK010000739.1:0-1500 GCA_964393915.1 uncultured Prolixibacteraceae bacterium | reverse complement strand
TGTTTCATCATGGACGGGCCCGACTGGGGAATCCATAAGCCAGAAACAGTGATTAATAAACCGTTATACACCAAAGAACAGATTGAAATCCTTGTTAAGAATGCCCTGGAACGAAAATTTGCCATGAGTTTTAATCTACTTATGTATGAAGACGGTTCCGTGTCGCCCGAATCATTCGAAATGATGAAATATATAAAGTCGGTTGTAAGGAGAAAATAGTTCTCATTGTGATTAATGATTCAATAAGTCAATTTAAATGAAGAAATTTATGAAATATTTATACTCCATATCACTACTGGTAATTTGCCTGACTGGCGTTGTAAAGCCAGTTAGTTCTGCTGAAAATATATTGTTGCCAACTCGAAATCTACTGTTCTTAACAGGAAATAGCGTGGCTTTAAATGATGAAGTCAATGAACCTGAATATGCGGTTATAAATGTAAAGCGCAATCAAAGTACATTCCTCTATTGCTCGAAGCAGACCCGTACCGCCGGAAGTCTCACCTTACAGCCAGGCAATAACCGGAGAGGGTCGGGTGGTGGTAGCCTGACCTGGACAATACAGTTGCGCGGTGCAGACCGATTTGATGTGTACCTGGTTGCGGATGTGCCTGCTGAGAGTGAGGCAAAAAAAATGGTTTTTGGCACAAATGCCGGAAACTTCGATTTCGGTTTAAAGCCAACCATGGGACCTTGGATAAAAGGAAGAAACTTCCAAAGGATTAAGGTGCTGTCAGACATACCTTTGCAGAAAGGTGTGCAGGAAGTAGTCCTGTCAAACCAGGGAAATGAGAATGATGCCAGGATAATGGATATTCGTTCTGTGGAACTTGTTCCGGTTGATGCTTATCGGGCCATAAGAAAGAATGAAGCAAGTGCATCAGCAGCAAGGGCTGATACCCGATGGATGTCGGATACAGGATACGGATTGATGTTTCACTGGACTTCACAAAGCGTACAATCCGATGGCTCACGCAAGACTTTCGATAGCGCTGTGAAAGAATTCGATGTTTCGAAATTCGGAGAGATGGTAAATCAGACCGGTGCCGGGTATGTTATTTTTACTATAGGTCATGCCGAACAATACTGTCCTGCACCCATAAAGGCCTGGGAAATACTGCATCCTTCGAAAACCACCTCACGCGACCTGATTATGGAAATTGCCGATGAACTCAGGAGGTATGACATCAGAATGATGTTATATCTGAATTCTCCCTTGCTGGCCGGATTGGGAAAGGTTGATACCCGAGGGTATTATAAAAACCATAAAGCGGTTTTATCTGAAATAGGAAACCGGTATAAGGAGAAGATAGCCGGTTACTGGATAGACAGCTGGTACCAGGGATTTGAGGAGTACCCTGATTTTGATTTTAAAGCATTATTCAGGCTGTTCAAAATTGGTAACCGGGATCGGGTCTTCTGCCTAAATTCATGGATTTATCCTTCGGTTACACCCTGGCAGGAATATTGGGCCGGCGAAACGGCAAGTCCGGTGGAGCT
>CAYMXK010000738.1:0-1501 GCA_964393915.1 uncultured Prolixibacteraceae bacterium | reverse complement strand
GGGATTACAAAAATGGCCACAAACAGCGACGATAACAGCGAGAAGGCCACTGTCCATGCCTGGTCTTTGAAAAGCTCACCTGATGCGCCATGCAGGTATACGATGGGGAGGAATACGACAATGGTGGTAAGGGTAGAAGCAGTAATGGCACCTCCTACCTGAGCCGTGCCTTGTATGGCGGAATCTTTGGCGCTCATCCCGCTCTCATGGTTCCTGAAGATGTTTTCGATGACCACAATGGCGTTATCGACCAGCATCCCGGCACCCAGCGCAAGCCCTCCAAGGGTCATGATGTTGATGGTGAGGTTGTTGAAGTACATCAGGTTGAAGGTGGCAATTATGGAAATCGGAATGGCAAGACTTACGATTAGTGTTGTTCCTATCCTCCGGAGGAAAATAAAGAGTATAAACACAGCCAGAATAATACCTATAAGGGCGGTTTCTTCTACTTCATAGATGGCTTCGCTGATAAATTTTCCCTGGTTCGACACCGTAGTGAGCTGGTAACCCGGCAGGGCCCTGTTGATTTGCTCAAGTGCCTGGCTGATTTGCTCCACAGCCTTTACCGTGTTGAACCGGGTTTCTTTATAAATTGCCAGCCCGATGCAGCGCTCTCCGTCGAGGCGGACAATGTTGGCGGGTTCCTTGTTGGCAAAGGTGATGCTGGCAACGTCTTTCAGGAAAACAGGGGCTCTTTCACCGGTGGTGCCGGCTCCTGTGGCTGAGGTTGCAGCCACAGCCTTGTATCCCACAATAAGGTTTTCAAAGTCTGCAATATCGGTCAGAAGGCCAACCCCTTTAACTATGTATTGCAGGCCCATTTCCGAAATGCGGCCTCCTGAAACACTGCGGTTGAAATTCTGGATCCGGTTGCTCAGCTCATCGAGCGAAATATTCTGTGATTCGAGACGGTAAAGGTCGGTTTCAATAACGACTTCACTCTCTTCCTGCCCCGACAGTTCCACTTCTGCTACTCCTTCGAGCCTTACCAGTTCGTTCCGGATGTAGTTCTCAGCCACTTTCCGGATTTCGTTCATGTCGGTTATTTCGTTGTGTGTCAAAGCGACAAGCATTACCGGCGCCGTGTTGGGGTCGTGCTGGGTAATCCTCAGCTCATCGATCGACTGGTTTTGGGCAAATGAATTTAACGCTTTCTGAAGATCGAGGAAAGCCTCATCCATATCCTTGTTCCAGGCATACTCTACGGTGATCTGCGATGTGCCTACCTTTGTGAGCGACGATACCTGTATAACATCCGACTGCCGGATGGCCAGCGCTTCGATGTTCTCCACAAATTGTTTCTCCATCTCTTCGGGTGGTCTCTCCCCCGATTGGATTTCAACAAAAATGCGCGGTGATTTCAGATCGGGAAAAAGGTCCATGCCCAGCTTGTCAAACGAAATGTAGCCGAGCAGAACAACTCCCAGCACCACCATCAGGATTGTGACCGGATAATTGACCGAAAACTGTGTTAATTTTTTCACGGTTATCTCTTTAAATT
>CAYMXK010000737.1:0-1507 GCA_964393915.1 uncultured Prolixibacteraceae bacterium | reverse complement strand
ACACCCGACAATCAGATCATGGTTGCCGGATGGGTAGGAAGCTGCATGAACCCGGATGCTGCACCCGAGGACCAGATCTTTGATTATGACCTGGTTTTATCGAAAATCGATAGTTCGGGTAAAATTCTCTGGACAAAAAATTTTGACAGAGAGGGATCAGAGGGGGGAAACACTGTTGCAGTGAGACCCGACGGGAATATTCTGATTGCCGGCAAATGTGAGACTTCATTTACAGGAACAATAGGCCCCTGGCTCATTTTGTCAGATGAAAACGGGCAATTAATCCAGGAACAGGTTGATAAATTCAGGTTCAGCGGAGACCAGGCTTCCAGGATAATCAACACTTCCGACGGTGGGTTCCTTATGGTTGGACCGGGCAACATGGATCCGGATTCAAGAAGAAGCGCCGGATGGATAAAGAAATTCAAACCTTTGCTACAATAATATCACTAAAAGAAAAGGTTAAATTTCTCTCTGATAATAATCTTTATCTCTTCCATATCAACCGGTTTTCCGGTTTCCTGCCGGAGTGAAGTTACAGTGCCCGGATCAAAACCACATGGATTGATATAATTAAAATAGCGCAGATCAGTATTGACATTAAATGCAAAACCATGCATTGTGACAAAGCGGCTTACCCTTACACCGATAGCGCAGATTTTCCTTGCCCGCACCCTGTGCGTGGCATCCAGCCACACTCCGGTGGCCCCTTCCCGCCGGGCTCCTTCCAAACCAAATTCGGCCAGCGTGGCAATAATTGCATCTTCCATTTTTCCGATGTACTCCCTCACACCAATCTTATAATATTCAAGGTCAATTATCGGATAACCCACCAACTGACCGGGACCATGATAGGTAATATCTCCCCCTCTGTTGATCTTGTAAAAAGTGGCATCAATCTTCGTCATAAATTCAGAGTGGATCAGCATATTGTGTTCATCACCACTCTTTCCTATCGTGTATACATGAGGATGTTCCACCAAAAGAAAATAATTTTTTGAAGAAGGCTTACCGGCCGACCGCTTATCCGCAACAACATCAGCCAACAACTCCTCCTGGTAGTCCCAGCATTTTTTGTAATCTATGAAACCCGAATCAATGAAGTGGAAATCTGCCATACTAAATTCTCTAATCAGTCATCAAACTATTTGCGCCATCGGGCTAATCCTTTTTCTTTTTTATCTCCTTCAAAAGATCTTCAACAACCTTAACGGCTGAATCACCAATTTCACGCGCCCCTTTTGAAAGCTTTTCCAGATCCCTGTCGAGATTCTTATCGATATATTTCCCCACATCTTCTCCCATCCGCTCGAGGTCTTTGACCAGTTTTTCATCAATAAGCCGTTTAACGTCGGAACTTTCCTTTACTGCCTGGTAACGGATTTTCAACCCTGCGATCTGAAGCTGTTCTTTCAACGTAAATTCTTCCCTGAATTTCTCATACCATTCAGTACCATAAAGTTTGTACCTCTTATCAGCCCAGCGCCAATCCCTGGGCTTAAAATCT
>CAYMXK010000736.1:0-1530 GCA_964393915.1 uncultured Prolixibacteraceae bacterium | reverse complement strand
AAATCCTTGCGAATTTTTAATGTCCTCCCCATTCCGAGAACACCACCCGACTTTTCAAGCACCTCATTGTCGGTAAGTTCCTTTACACTCCCCAGGGCATAAAATACAGTATTGATGGCCACTGACTGCTCTTCTATTATCTGAGCCTTAGCCTCCGCATCCTGCCTCACGCTGATTACTTCACCTGCGAGCTGTGCAATATCAGAATTCAATCTCCCGATATCCTGGCTCAACTGGGCTATTTCCAAATCTTTCTGTTCAACCTGTGAATTCAGCAAAGTCACCATTCGTTCAAACTCACTTACCATACCCTGAAGTTGCCCGATCCTGGAGTTCGCAGAACCCAGCTTGTTCTGCAATGATGCATTCAACTCCTTATTTTTCTGAATCAGCTGATTGAGCAGTGCCAAATCTTCCACAATCTGTTGCTTGCGGCTGCCGCTAAGTTCACCCTGCTGGTCACGGGCAACGGTCACAATCTTTTCGAGTTTTTTAATCGAATCAAGGTTCTCCTGAATCTCATTGAATGCCATCAGGAAATCGAGAATGGCAGAATCCTTTTCTGCTGTGGCGACAGACAGGCTATCTTTTATACTACTTAGACGCGTAATCTCATTTTTCTGCTGATGGCAGCCAGCAAAGCCAAAAATAACTGCCAATAAAAGAATCTTTCTCATTGCTGTAAATGATTGATTGTATACTTTTTCATCGCCAAAAGTAATGCATCCCTTGCAACGGTGTTCATCTCTGTCAGTTTATTTAATAATTTTCTCATTCCAGAAATACGATACACTTAATTTCAAATTGTTAACTTGCATACAATCAGTTATTTTATTAATTTTGAAAGCACCACATCAAACCAAAACAACCTATTTGAATAAAGGAATAAATATGAAGAAAATATTGGTGATGATAATTATTCTGGCAACAACTGTGAACGGAGAGGGACAAACCACCGATGAATATCGGAATCAGAGAATGGAAATGGTCAGGTCGCAGATTGCATCAAGAGGAATAACCGACCAAAAAGTGCTGGAGGCATTTCGCAAAGTTCCGAGGCACTTGTTTGTACCACAGGAATACCGCCGGTTCTCCTATGCAGACCAGCCGCTGCCGATCGGTGAAGGACAAACCATTTCTCAACCCTATATCGTTGCCTATATGACAGAAATTCTCAACCTGATGCCAGGCGAAAAAGTACTCGAAATCGGAACCGGTTCAGGTTACCAGGCAGCTATACTTGCCGAAACAAAAGCCCGTGTTTACACCATTGAGGTCATCGAACCACTTGCCCTCAGAGCAAAAGACGTTCTTGATAACCTCGGATACAAAAACATCCTGATGAAAACAGGTGACGGTTACCAGGGATGGGCGGAGCATGCGCCTTTTGATGCCATTATGGTGACCTGTTCGCCTGCAAAAATTCCTGAACCGCTCACAGAACAACTGGCCGAAGGAGGAAGAATGATCATCCCTGTTGGCCGGCAGCAGGGAATCCAATATCTTTACCTGCTGGAAAAACGAAATGGC
>CAYMXK010000735.1:0-1530 GCA_964393915.1 uncultured Prolixibacteraceae bacterium | reverse complement strand
TGCTCCATGATTCAAAGGAAGATTATCCTATTGCCAGATTTAATATCTGCTTTCGAAAATTATTCCGATAAATATTCTGTATAAAACGATGTTCTTTTAAAAAGAAGCCATTAAGCCACGCGATGCAATCGCGCGGGAACGAGGCGTAGTTTAAAATCTTCTTTACAAGACTCTTGCCGATTTCAGCAGAAACTAAAAAAAAACACTATCTCATAAAGTGTGGTATTGAAAAGATGCTTGAAGGGGAGCTTGACAGCCATTTAGGCTAGGAGAAGCATCAGAAATCAGTCAATCCCAATGCCCGCAATGGCTTTATCGAAAAGAAGGTTCGTACCTCTCTTGGCGAAAGTAAAATACATGTTCCCCGAGACCGTGATTCCTCCTTCAACCCGATGATTGTTCCCAAACGGGGCAACATGGTTGATGGGATTGAGAATGTCATCATATCACTTTATGCCAAAGGAATGAGCAACAGCGATATTGAAGAACAAATCCGTGAAGTTTATGGCTTTGAGGTATCAACATCTACCATCTCGCGGATTACCGATGCCATTACCGACGATATTGTCGCCTGTCAGAATCGGCCGCTTGAACCAGTTTATTTAATCGTTTGGATGGATGGCATTGTATTCAAAGTACGTGAGAACTCCAAAGTAATCAACAAGACCATTTACATGGCTGTTGGGCTGCGCAGAGACGGCAAAAAGGAAGTCCTTGGCTTGTGGCTGGGTAAGAATGAATCGGCTGCATTTTGGATGAGCGTGTTGACCGATATGCGTGCACGCGGCGTGGAAGACATCTTGATTACAGCCACCGATAACCTGAATGGTTTTACTGATACCATCCGCAATGTTTTTCCTCATTCAAAGACCCAGATTTGTGTCGTTCATCAAATCCGAAACGCCAGCCGATACGTGGTTTGGAAGGATAAAAAAGCCTTTACCCGCGACATGAAGCAGATCTATAACGCACCAACCAAAGAAGCTGCCGCCGCCGCTTTAAAGGATTTTGCCGCCCAATGGGAGGACAAGTATTCGTATGCTATAAAACGTTGGAGAGAGAATTGGGAAGATTTGACCGTATTTTTTGAGTTCCCACTGGAAATCAGGAAAATAATCTATACAACCAATATTATTGAAAACCTGAATGGTAAGATTCGGAAGTACACTAAAAACAAACTTTCATTCCCGTCGGATCAGACTGTAATGAAATCCGTATATTTGGCTTTGCGTGAAGCAACTAAAAAATGGTCGATGCCAATCCAAAACTGGGGCATTGTCCTGAACCAGTTCTTAGTCATATTTGAAAGAAGGGTCCAGCTATAAATAGTTAAACACCCGGTATTTTTACTTACACACTTTGTGAAACAGTGTCAAATTTTAATACGACACCATTACCGTTCCTTTGTGGATCGTTCCATTTTTAAGGTCGAGAATATACAGGTAATTACCTACCGGTACCCTTCCGCTGCCAATCGTCCAGCGACTTTCGCTTGTTCCCCACCACCAGGCTTCTTCGTGTGATCCCCAG
>CAYMXK010000734.1:0-1530 GCA_964393915.1 uncultured Prolixibacteraceae bacterium | reverse complement strand
GTCAAAGGATAATTGGTCTGCCTTCTTCACAACTTTTGTTTCCCGCAGCATTTCCTCATGATTCAGATCACTGAATATCAATGCGTTATAATTACTGTTCCCGTCAAGAAAATCCAATGACAGGTTTACGTTTCTTTCTTCGCCGGTCATACCCCCAATGAACCACTCCTCCCCTTTACGGCGCGCGATTACGATATGGCTGGCCGGAAGTCCATCAATAAACTTTGTTTCATCCCAGGCAGAAGGAACATCTTTTATCATCTCCCTTCCCTGCCATTCAAGAAGTTTCTGACCATGTTCAGCATAAATCATCAAACCGGCTTCATAAACAATGGGCATGGCCATCTGATAAGTGTGGGTGCCAGGCGACCGTTCAAAGTGTATAACAGTGTAACTCACGGGACCCATCACGTTGCGGACGAAAGGAACAGTCAGGTCATTGGCGGCAGGTTTTGTCCTTCTCTCCATACCATCAACTCCCTCCAGTGTCATTAGGTTCGGATACTGCCGTCTTTCGCCGGTTGGAATAGTATTTCCATGAAGCTCAAGTAGAAAGGAATTTTCTATTCCCAACTCCAGTATCCAATCCCTCATCTTCAGGCTTTGCTGGGTATCCTCGTAATCCCTCCACTCTCTTGGGTTCTCACTGGTGGTGTTATGGTCAAAAAAGTCGATTTTGGCTCCCTTTAGTCCCCAGCCGGCATACAAACCCATGGTCGCCGACGCCTTTTCACGGGTATCAAACTCCCGCGTATGGGCCCAACCGATAATATTTACATTTTTACTGCGGGCATAATCAACCATCTCAGGAACAGAATCAGCTCCACCCCAGCGGTTTACAAAACCAGCATCAGCGAGGTAATACTCCCAGCCCATATCCGCAACGGCATCAATCCACATCCTGGGCTTATCTCCGTCTTTGGCAATAAAATCCCACATCACGCGTCCGGGAAGGATCCACTCCCTGAACGATCCGTCAGGGTTCAGAAATGCCTTATTTGTCGGAGGATTAAGATTCTCAACCATATATGATTCCACAATTTTCCCCGGACCATCAGGAGAAATGATCATCATCCTCCAGGGTGACTTAAATGGCAAACTGGCAACCACGGGGCCCACCTTTTCCTGGTCAAGGGGGAAACTATAAGTAAATGTGGATCCGGAGCGTGAAAAATGCGGCTGGATGTAGTTGCCGTTGGTGGCTGCCTGTCCCATCAACACATAGTGGTTATGATCCTTAATGTGGGCTAGCACCGGGTTCGACATGCGATTTCCTTCGATAGGACCCAGGGCGCTTTCGTACCCGTAACGGTTGGGATGATTTTGCCCGTAATATGTAAAGTTCTGTCCGGCAAGTTGTATCGTACTGATTTCTTCAGTTATTTCAATATCCCCTTCACCCGGAATCTCATAGCAAAAAGCCACACCATCGTTGTACACCCTGAACAGGATATTCATCTCCCCACCATCTGTCATAAGATTTAAAATCAGCTCATTGGCATGGTTCCGGTAGGTGGAAACCTTTCCCTG
>CAYMXK010000733.1:0-1546 GCA_964393915.1 uncultured Prolixibacteraceae bacterium | reverse complement strand
TAAGATTTAAAATCAGCTCATTGGCATGGTTCCGGTAGGTGGAAACCTTTCCCTGCGGAAGGGCATAAGTTTCATCGATGGTTCGGGATGAACGCTTCTTAAGTTTTATGCCGGATGAAAAATCACCTTTACCGGTAAGCAATCCCAGACGACCAGGCGCAATTATTTCAATTCCAGAGCTTTGGACAGAATAACTGATTATACCCTGCTCTTTATCAAACATCAGGCGTGCATTGATGAGTCCATCGGGTGATGAGACCTGAAAATCTGATTTTGTTGCGCATCCGAACAAAAGAAGAAACAAAATAAAGCTTAAAGAGAATACAATAAGATTTTTCATAAGTGTTGATTAATTATTGACGAAGTTAACTGCCTGTCGCAAATATAGATAATAGGTACTAAATATCAGTGGCTTGCCAGCATGAAATTTTTGAAAAAAGGCAGTTTTTGAGTTAAGCATCCTGCAGGTCAACAATTTTTCTGTAAGAGGCTTACAGTTTTGAAACTGGAAAAGAGTTATCAGGAAAAAATAACGATGGCTATTTTCGGAAGATACCAAAAAACAGTTGTAAATTAACGCTGCCCCCCATCATTTTCTTGAGGGTGGTTATCGCCCTGAAAACCAGTTTGCGTGCTGAATCATATTTTAACGACATCAACTCGCAGATTTCTTCATAATCGAGGTTGCAGGTATACCGGTAATACAGAATTTCACGTTGCCGGGGGTTGAGTTCCATTAGGCATTCATTAATAAATTTCTCTCGCCGGCTGAGATTTTCACGGGCAATCAGTTCTTCTTCAAATGAATATACGATATAGAGCTCTAAATCAGTATTTTCTTTCACATTTTCAGGAAGCTGGTCCTTTTTCATATTCTGAACCAGCTTGCGCCGGAGGGAACGCATCAGGTAAAATAGAATATTATTCGTGGGACCCAGGGTTTTCCGCGTGCGAATAAGGTCATAAAAGAGATCCTGAATGGCATCCTTAACCAGATCATTGTCTTTTGAAAACTTTTTCCCATAGCGGTAAAGCAAATCCACATACTGGTAATAGATGTGCGAAAGCGCATATTTATCACCTTTTCTAAAGTGATTTTGATCCTATTTTTCCTGATCCAGCATCGCCTTCATTTCGCTGACTTTTTCAGGTTGCGAGAGGTAGAGGTTCTGCTGCTCCAAAGAATCAGAGGAAATCTGGTACAACTGCCCGGCCGGTCCGCCCGGAACCGGTTGTTCAACGGATGGGGCAGTAAAGCCACCGGAGCCAAGTCCGTCGATAAATTTCCATTCACCATGACGAATGCTGTACATTCTGGAGGAAGAATGATGCACCATGGAGGAACGAACCGTATGTTCAAAGTCGCCTTTCAAAACCGGGAGAAAACTGAAGCTGTCGTCAGCTTGTCCGGCTGGGACTGGCTGGCCGGTGATTTCACTTAAAGTGGCCATAATATCGGTAAGGCTTATCAGATTGCCGGATGAACCTGATACTGAAATACCATCAGGCCAGGTAACAACAAGGGGTACCCTGTGTCCGCCATCCC
>CAYMXK010000732.1:0-1549 GCA_964393915.1 uncultured Prolixibacteraceae bacterium | reverse complement strand
TACCGGTCCGGTAGATGTTTGCGTAGCGAACCATCACGCAAAAGATGCCATGGGAGAAGGATTTATTCAGGCGGTGCGTCCGCAGGTATTTGTAATACAGGGTTTTGCCCTTAGCCATCCTGACGAACCGGCACTCCGCAATATGTTGTCGGATAAAATCTATCCAGGTAAAAGAGATATTTTTACTACCCATCTCTTCGACGTCAACAGAGTAGCTTTGGGCGAAGAATTAGTCAGCCAATTAAAAAGTACGCAGGGACATATTGTCATCAGAGTAAAACCCAGTGGGAATAGTTTTAACGTTTATATTCTGGATGATTCTTCGGAAAGTTTTGCTATAAAGGGAATATACGGGCCATACGAAAGCAATTAAGCAAGGTTTTGCCTTTTTCACAAGAACTTTCTAAGGGAGATATTGATATTTTTATAATCTGAATTGATTGAATTATTGATTTTAAACAAATTATGGGTTACAACGGCTCATTTTAATGTAACTTCTTATCTATGAAAGCTTTAAAAATCTCGTTTCTGTTTGGTACTGTAATCGTTTTTTTATCCTTTGGAATTAAAACAAACGGGCAATTAAATTTTAGTGCAGCCGAAGCCATAGTAAACCAAATTGAAAGAACCTCTTTCCCAACAGATACATTTTGGGTAACCGGTTATGGAGCCAAAGCCGATGGAATTTTCGATAATCGACATTCTATTTTAAACGCCATTGAAGATTGCTCGAAAAGCGGAGGAGGTGTTGTAATGCTTTCGGGCGGAGTGTTTTTCTGCAAAGGTCCCATTTCACTTAAAAACAATGTGAACCTGCATATCGCAAAAGATTCTAAGCTCCTCTTCAGTTCGAATCCCGACGACTACTTGCCGGCAGTTTTTACAAGGTGGGAGGGGGTTGAGGTTTTTAATTATTCTCCGCTGATTTATACGGCTGATCAGGAAAATATTGCCATAAAAGGTGAAGGCATAGTAGATGGAAATGCCGCCGAAACGTGGAGCAATTTCAGAAGCAAACAGGGGCCTGCACAAAACAAAGCAAGGGAATTGGGAGCCGGGTTGGTTCCGGTTAACGAACGGATATTCGGTGATGACGATTTTCTGAGACCCTCATTTATTCAATTCATTAATTGTAAAAGGATACTTGTTGAAGGACTTACGCTAACAAACTCACCTTTCTGGATTTTGCACCCTGTTTATTGTTCCGATTTTGTAATTCAAAAAGTGAACTTCATCAGTATGAATATCAATAACGATGGGATAGATGTTGATTCAAGCATTAACGGGCTAATTGAAGAATGTTCATTTACCACAGGCGACGATGCTGTTGTATTTAAGTCAGGCAGGGATCAGGATGGATGGCGGGTAGGAAAACCAACTCAAAATATTGTGGTCAGGAACTGCCTGGCACCACAGGTGCTGCATGGTATTGCTTTCGGAAGTGAAATGAGCGGTGGAATTGAAAACATTTATGTAGAGAATTTTGAAATGGGAACGGTAAAAAGCAAGGCGATTCAGTTTAAAGCCAATAAAGACCGAGGTGGTTATG
>CAYMXK010000731.1:0-1557 GCA_964393915.1 uncultured Prolixibacteraceae bacterium | reverse complement strand
ATGGAGTTGTCCCCAAATTTGAGACACGAGACTAGACTCAGAAAATTCCAACGAGGAGAATTTGAGTCATGTCCAAGACGCGAAGGAAGTTCACGCGCGAATTCAAGATAGATGCCGTCAAGCGGCTGCATGCCGGACAATCGGTGGCGCGAGTGTCACGGGAACTGGAAGTGAACCCTAACCAGTTGCACGTATGGAAGCGCCAGTTCGAGGCGCTGCCGAACTCGGCGTTCTCCGGCGAAGGTCGGCGGCGGGGCGAGGAGACGAAAGTCGCCGAGCTCGAACGCAAGGTAGGCCAGCAGGCCATGGAGATTGATTTTTTAAAAAGCTGCTTGCGACGGATCGAAGATCTGCGGATGTCGCAGGCCGAGACAGCCAATCCGCTCTCTGCCGTCAAATCCGGGAAGAACAGCAAGGGGGGACGGAGTTGACCGCCGTGCGGTTGACGGCCCTGGCTGGCGTAAGCCGGGCCACTTACTACCGCTTCGATCCGGAGACCGTGCCAGCTGTGCGCGATGTCGATTTGCGCGATGCAATCCAGCGGATCGCCCTCAAGCACCCGGCTTACGGACGCCCGCGCATCACCGCCGAGTTGAAGCGGCAAGGCTGGGATGTAAACCACAAACGCGTTGGCCGGATCCTGCGCGAGGACAACCTGCTGTGTATTCGCAAGCGCAAGTTCTTATCGACCACCGATTCCAAGCATGGCTTCCCGGTACACTCCAACCTGTTACGCAACTTCGTGCCCAGCCAGCCCAACCAGGCTTGGGTGGCCGATATCACCTACATCCGGCTGGCCGACGAGTTTGTGTATCTGGCCGTTGTGCTCGATGCCTATTCGCGGCTGGTGATCGGCTGGAGTCTGGAGCGAACGCTGGAGGCCAAGCTGGCCGTGGCCGCACTGCGGATGGCGCTCAGTAAACGCGAAGTGCCGCCTGGCCTGATCCATCACTCCGACCGGGGCGTGCAATACGCTTGCGCGGACTACACGAAAATCCTGAAGGACCGTGAGATCCGCATCAGCATGAGCCGCAAGGGGAACCCTTATGACAATGCCCGGGCTGAGAGCTTCATGAAGACGCTCAAGCACGAGCAAGTCCACCGCGAGGAGTACCCCAACATTGCCGATGCGCGCCGCCGCATCGGTGCGTTCCTGGAAACCACTTACAACCGCCAAAGGCTGCACTCGGCTCTTGGGTATCGTCCGCCTGCTGAGTTTGATGCTTTAGCAGCAGCCGTGAAAGTGCCAGCGTGAGTTTTTTGAGGAATTGCGAAGATCTGTCAATCCGAGATCGAAAAGCCGGGGTCCTGGACGCCTCCCGTTATGGCCGTCCATTCGCCCAGCTCAATCGGTCAGCCGGGAGGTCACATCACGATGAATCTCGTCTTGACGAGTCTTCGAGTGGAGATCCCTCGGCGGGTTGCTCTCCAGCAGAGCCCGCTTCTGTCTCTCCGACTATTGCGATTCTGCTAAACCTAAACTTAGCTGTCCAGTGCTTTTTTGCCCAGGCAGCCAACTGTGTCTAAACTCGTGTCTCACTCGAGGGGACAAGCCCA
>CAYMXK010000730.1:0-1559 GCA_964393915.1 uncultured Prolixibacteraceae bacterium | reverse complement strand
ATTAAAATCGCGGTCAACGGCCTGGACAATCAGGGCATAATCGACGTTTGCCGCGATGACCTGCACCTCCCCCTTTTGTCCTGCAGCCTGGCGGGCGATAACCGAAAACCTTGGCATGATGTAATGGATGATGGCAAATTCAGTGTCATAAGCGAAAAGGGCCACCCAATCTCCCACTGCCGGAAAATCTTCGCGGCCTTTTGCGGTAAATCTCAGATTACCGGTAATCTCTGCTTCAAACTCCCCACTGGCCGTTGCCACGATATAACGCTCCTTATGCTCGGCGATCACCCTTCCGGTTTCGAAGCCCCGGTGGTTATTGCCAGTGATGAACTGCTCAAGTTCATTGTTAAATCCTAAGTTCTCCAGGGTCATTTTTATAATTTTTAACAGCGTACCTTATTTGTACAAAACGGAACCTGTTTATTACCCTGAAAGTATTCATTTTTTTTACGGATGTTACAATATCTTCAAAAAATACCAATGCGTTAGTAATCAGTTCTTTACATCCGCTAAACCAGCTTTATGTGCAGACATTTTAAAATCAATCAATATTATAATTGCATTTAATGTTTCGTTGCTCTGCACCTTTTGCGACATTTTGAACCCATCGCTACAAATATTTGGGGTGCGCTACACCATGCTGTAATGTGGATATTTTGAATCATACTCAACGGCATGCCGGTAGCGCAAAAAAATTGAACTGCCTGATTATCAAATCTGACAGCTCAATTAAAACAGCCGGTTATTAATTTTTACTTTGCCGCTCCGTTGATCCTGATCTGACCGCGGATCTCACCACCAGGATACTGATCAGTGTGCACATTTACATATGTCTCACCATCCACCATTTTAGCAATTAAGCCTGAAAGACTTGACCCGGCAAGTGCTCCAACGTTGGCCGAGGTTATGATACCTTCAGCAAGTATTCCATCGGTGCGACCCGGTATGGTCGGACCCAAATAAAGCCCAACAGCTACCCCACCGTTCGATCCTGCAGGTGCTACATGAATATGGGCCGCCCTGACATTCTCGATGTTTGCTACAATAAGCTTATAGCTTAATTCACTTCTATCTTTACTTAGCTGGAAAATTGCCTGTCCAACTGCTTCGGTCGTTGTCGCTGGAACCTCCTGATCACCAGTTAGGTGAGCGGAGAAGGTCAGAACTTTGCGACCACTTTTCAATTCAGCGTCGACTTGAAGATCACTGTCGGCTTCGGGTTTTTCGCATGACGATAATGCAAAAAACAGAGCCGGAATCAGAATAAATACCAATCTTTTCATAGTTCTAAAACTTTAGTGTTTAAAATATAACACTAAGATACGAACAAACCTAATATTAAACACTAAAAGGTATTTATTTATTTTATTTAAGCTTTGGTTTAAAACAAATGTTCCTTATGAATCATTTTCCCTATTGCCGGATAAAACCTGAGTAAGGGCATCAATCGCCCGCTATAATTCAGAATTTCCAAATTTTAACATAGAAGATAATTCTTTTTCGAATAAAAATCACATAAATTCGATTCGCTTAAGGGAATCGGGATAAACGAAGTA
>CAYMXK010000729.1:0-1564 GCA_964393915.1 uncultured Prolixibacteraceae bacterium | reverse complement strand
GCACATCGACGATATTATCGCTGATTTTGAGCAAGCCATCGCCAAATAGATGGATAACTCTTATTAGTTTTGCTGAAAATATGTTGAATTCCTTGCCCGTCCTTTATTGACGGGCAAGGCTAAATTCCAGAAATTATGCCTGTAAATATTCCCGATCAGTTACCTGCCATCGAGTTACTCAAAAAGGAGAACATTTTTGTGATGGACGAGACAAGTGCCAGCCACCAGGACATCCGGCCCCTGAAACTGGTTATCCTTAATCTCATGCCCTTAAAAATCACCACGGAAACCGACCTGCTGCGGTTGTTGTCCAATTCGCCGTTGCAGATCGAAGTCGACTTTTTGAAAATAAAGGGCCATACGTCAAAAAATACGCCGGAGGAGCACATGCGGACTTTTTACCAGGATTTTGACAGGATTCGCCAAAACAAGTACGACGGATTGATCATTACCGGTGCGCCTGTGGAGCATCTTCCCTTTAAGGAGGTTACCTATTGGGATGAACTTCGGCAAATCATGGACTGGGCTGATAAACACGTATTTTCGACCATGTTTATCTGCTGGGCCGCCCAGGCTGGATTATTTCACCATTACGGAATTCCAAAATATCCGTTAAACCAGAAGATGTTTGGCATATTCAGACATGACGTTTCCGACGACAAGTTGCCCATATTCAGGGGGTTTGATGATGAGTTTTTCGTTCCCCATTCGAGACACACAGAAATATTGCGCAGTGACATCGAAAAGGTGGAGGGTCTGAGCATCATTTCCGAATCCGATGAGTCGGGTGTCAATATGGTTATCGGCAAAGGCGGACGGCAGCTATTCATTACTGGTCACCTGGAATACTCAAGGTACACCCTCGACAATGAATACAGGCGCGATCTGGCTAAAAATCTTCCTATTCAGATCCCTGTGAATTATTATGCAGGAGATGATCCATCAAATCAGCCGCTCATAAGATGGAAATCCGCAGCCAACCTGCTGTTTGCCAACTGGCTGAATTACTATGTCTATCAGGAGACTCCGTACAACCTTTCAGAGCTGTATTGACAGAGAAATGCAAATCTGAATTTTGAGCCCACTCCGTAGAGGCAAAAATTTAATTTGCCACAAAGGCACCAAGGCACCCGGGAGAAACCTTGATGAACGTTCATATCTTAACCGCAATGGGCGCAAAGTTATACGCAATGGGCGCAAAAAAAGGTCATTTATAATCTTCTATTACGTTTTAAATTAAAAATATTTCTTTGCGTTCATTGCGGTTTCTCCTTTGCGCCCTTTGCGGTTAAATAATCTTGGTGAATCCTTAGTAGCAGAAAAGGGCTTTTAGGAGTTGACTTAAAATTGATTTCCAGTTATTCCTGAAAAAGGAGGAAGTAGTAAGTGGATTTGATTAATTTTAGGCTTTCTAAAATCAAATCCAATGAAGAACCTGTTCCTGATCGTTTTATCCATTCTCCTGTCTGTCGGGGTTAATGCAAAAAGCGACAAAATCAAAGTTTTGATTGTCGATGGTTACAGCAACCACGACTGGCGGTACACTACCGAAGTGATCCAAACG
>CAYMXK010000728.1:0-1573 GCA_964393915.1 uncultured Prolixibacteraceae bacterium | reverse complement strand
TAACCATCTGCCACTGGCAATAATGTGGCCCAAAGGCATTAAAAACCCGGGAAGGGTATTGGATGGGTTTATCAGCTTTATTGATTTTGCCCCAACTTTCATTGAACTGGCTGGAATAACCCCCGAACAGTCGGGAGTGCAGCCCATGACCGGCAAGAGTATGCTCCCGATACTCAGTAACCAGAAAAAAGCCAACGGGCGCGATTATTTATTGCTGGGCAGGGAAAGGACAGATCTGGGCCGTCCTGGAGATGCGGGCTATCCCATACGCGGTATAATCAAAGACAATTATCTCTACCTGCGCAATTATGAACCCGCACGCTGGCCTGCCGGGAACCCCGAAACGGGATATATGGATTGCGACGGTTCACCGACCAAAACATTTATCCTCAACGAGCGTCGAAAGCAGGGAACCAGCCGTTTGTGGAACCTGAACTTTGGTTTGCGCCCGGGCGAGGAGTTGTACCACATTGGCAACGACCCCGATTGCCTGCACAACCTGGCTGCTGACCTGATGCAAGCGCCCCGGATAGTGGAAATGAGCCAGTTGATGGAGGAAGAATTGAAAAAAGAAGGCGACCCGCGGATGTTCGGACAAGGACATATTTTTGATGAATACCCCTATTCCGAACCTGAAAGGATCAGGTATTACGAACGGTTTATGGCTGGCGAACCTGTAACTGCCGGATGGATTGAAACTACCGATATTGAAAAAGAGTTAATAGAAAACTAATCTAAAGCTACACGCGCCGCTTAACGGGTAATACCGATCTTTTTGTTAATTTTATAGTCTGATGCGATAAAATATGCTGAATTCATTAAACATACGGCCTTCATTATTCTGGGATGTCGATCCTGAAATCCTCTCTGAAGAAAACAACAGGACTTTAATTATTGAAAGGGTAACCAACCTGGGGAATCTTTCGGAATGGAAACAAATTGTTGAATTCTATGGATTGGAAACCATAAAACAAGAACTATTGCAGGCAGGTGACTTATTCCCAAAAACCATTGCATTTATCGAAACTTATTTAAATATTCCAAAAACCAGTCTGAGATGCTACACAAAGAAGCTGTTGAACCAGTCACACTGGAACTTATAAAAACACTTCAGCGTGATCCTCTTTTAAAAAATTTTACTTTGGTAGGAGGAACAGCGCTTGCTTTATTGATCGGTCATCGGAAATCGGTTGATATTGATCTTTTTTCATTGCACCCTTTTGATGCTGAGTATTTTATTTCCCATTTGGAAGAAAACTACGGTTTTCAATTGAATTATTCACAAAGCAATACTTTAAAGGGGACCATTGAAGGAATTTATGTTGACCTGTTTACCCATAAATATCCTTACATTGAAAACCCTTTAATAATAGAAGGTGTGCAACTGTTATCCCAAAAGGATATCAGTGCGATGAAAGTAAATGCAATTGCCGGAAACGGAACACGGGTAAAGGATTTTATTGATATCTACTTTCTATTAAAGGAAATGTCGTTTGCTGAGATAATTGAGAATTTTTCATTCAAATACGGAATAAGAAATGAATTTCATGCAATTAAAAGCCTTACCTGGTTT
>CAYMXK010000727.1:0-1575 GCA_964393915.1 uncultured Prolixibacteraceae bacterium | reverse complement strand
ATGAGATGAAATATATGATATTTGCTGCAGTGGTGATGCTTTCCCTTGGATTAAGTGGCCAGACACGAAAGGCAGTCACGGAAGCGGAGGTTAAAAGAGTTCATGCAAAGGCACTTACCGTTGATACCCATTGTGATACGCCAATGAGTATGATGACCCGTGGTTTCGATATCGGTCAGAAACAGGCCACCGGACAGGTTGACTTACACAGGATGAAGGAGGGCGGCCTCGATGCCATGTTTTTTGCTGCATTTGTGGTCCAGAAACCACGCACCGCCGAAAATTATGAAGAAGCCTACCTGCTGGCGCATCGTATGTTGGATACCACTATTGCCCAGACTGAGCGATCGAACCAACTGGCTGAAATTGCCCTTGCTGCAGATGATGCAGCCCGCATAAGCAATAAAGGGAAATGCGCTGTATATCTTGCGCTTGAAAACGGCTTCTCTTTGGCAAAAGATATTACCAGAATTGAAGAATTCTACAACAAAGGAGTACGGTATATCACCCTGAGCCACTCCTATCACAACGATATTTGTGACTCTTCGACTGACCGTGCCCAACCCGAGCACAACGGACTGAGTGTCTTTGGCCGCGAAGTGGTTAAGGAGATGAACCGGCTGGGGATGATGATCGATGTATCGCATATTTCTGATAAAGCCTTCAATGATGTGATTTCCGAGAGCAAGGCACCAATCATCGCCTCCCACAGCAGCGTAAGGGCCATTGCCCAAAACGACCGAAATATGACGGATGAAATGATTGTTGCGCTGGCGAAAAACGGAGGTGTAATCCAGTTGTGCCTGCTGTCAGATTACATTAAGAATCCCGACACGACATCTGTCCGTTTTCAGAAAGACCAGGAGATGCGCAAAATATACAACGAAAAATGGAGTTCCATGTCCGATGGAGAGAAGGCGGAATTCAGGCGCCAATGGAACGAGATGAGGGAAAAGCATCCGAAACAGCTGGCCGGGGTTTCTGACCTTGTCGACCATATCGACCACGTTGTTAAATTGGTTGGCGTTGATTTTGTGGGCATAGGAAGTGATTTTGACGGTGGCGGCGGTCTGTCAGGCTGCAATGATGTAAGCCAGTTTCCCAATATAACCCGCGAACTGCTTATCCGGGGCTACTCCGAAAAGGATATTGTCAAAATCTGGGGAGGTAATTTCTTCAGGGTATTCAGGGAGGTTGAAAAAATAGCAGCAACAGCTAATAAAATCTAGACCCCGAATTCCTAATCTATTTCCAACAATTGAACCTTTAAATATTTGGGGCTATTCCGTCAATGATTACATGAAAAACATGTTATTTTCTTGTATTTCAGCATCTTATAATATGCGAAAACATCAATTCTTCAGGTACACTTAAACAATCGGGAATATTTATTTAAAAATAATTGAACTACAGATGAACAATTTCGTACAATTAACAGTTTAAAGGGTATGAATTTCATAAATTTTCTTTGACATATAATCGTAAATAAAGAAATATAACCTTAAAGGTTTTACCCCATTACAAATTTGGTTTTTGGTTTAGTTTAGGTTTAGGTTGATTAAAAAGGGCCGGTAT
>CAYMXK010000726.1:0-1576 GCA_964393915.1 uncultured Prolixibacteraceae bacterium | reverse complement strand
CACAGGGAGTTCCATTTGCACGCGAATACGGCGGGTTACTCGACAACCGCTCATTTGGCGGTGTATTGGTAAGCCGTACATTTTATGCCCGCGGTCAAACCGGACAACAATTGCTTTTAGGAGCATACCAGGCCCTTAACCGCCAGATTTCAAAAGGCAACGTAAAGATGTATGCCCGCCACGAAATGCTCGATGTGGTGGTGAAAGACGGTAAAGCCCGGGGCATAATAGCCCGCGACATGATTACCGGTGAAATTAAGAGGTACGGGGCCCACGCTGTGGTTATCGCAACCGGAGGCTATGGAAACGTCTTTTTCCTGTCGACCATGGCCATGGGTTCAAACGGATCTGCCGCCTGGCAGTGTTACAAAAAAGGGGCAATGTTCGCCAATCCCTCATTTGTTCAGATCCATCCCACCTGCATACCGGTGCATGGAAGCCAGCAGTCGAAGCTCACCCTGATGTCGGAATCGTTGCGCAACGACGGCCGCGTGTGGGTACCTAAAAAGCAGGAAGACGCAAAAAAACTGCGCGAAGGCAAAATCGGACCAAATGAGATTCCGGATGATGACCGTGATTTCTATCTCGAAAGAAGATACCCTTCCTATGGGAACCTGGTGCCCCGCGATGTGGCATCACGTGCGGCCAAAGAGCGCTGCGATGCCGGTTATGGCGTAAATCCGGAAGGGAAGGCTGTTTATCTCGATTTTAAATATTCAATTGAGCGGCTGGGCAAGAAAGTTATCGAAGCCAGGTATGGCAACCTCTTCCAGATGTATGAAAAAATCACGGATGTTGATCCCTACAAAGAACCCATGATGATTTATCCTGCCATTCACTATGCCATGGGTGGTGTCTGGGTCGATTACAACCTCATGACCACCATCCCCGGATTGTATGCCATCGGTGAGGCCAACTTCTCCGATCATGGCGCCAACCGGCTTGGAGCCTCCGCATTGATGCAGGGACTGGCAGACGGCTATTTCATTTTGCCTTACACTATTGGAGATTATCTCGCCGGTGAAATCATGACTCCGACAACAGACATCAACGCACCGGAGTTTGAAGCAACCGAAAAAGCTGTTAAAGAAAGAATCGAAAAGCTCTTCAACATTAAGGGAACAAAAACCGTAGACCATTTCCATAAGGAATTGGGACATGTTATGTGGGATAACGTCGGAATGTCGCGCAACGAGCAGGGACTGAAACTGGCAATAGAGAAGATCCAAAAGCTGAAAGAAGAATTCTGGTCTGACGTAAAAATTCCCGGGGAACTCAACAACCTCAACCCGGAACTCGAAAAAGCAAGCCGGCTTGCCGACTTCTTTGATATCGGAGAACTGATGGCCCGCGATGCACTTGTCCGCAATGAGTCTTGCGGCGGTCACTTCCGGGAAGAATCGGTCACCGAAGACGGGGAAGCGCTGCGCAACGACGAAAAATTCGCCAACGTATCGGTGTGGGAATTCCTGGGCGATAAAAAAGAGCCTGCATTGCACATCGAACCGCTGGTATTTGAGAATGTAAAACTTTCCCAAAGGAGTTATAAATAAATAGTAACGGGATTCAAAATTAT
>CAYMXK010000725.1:0-1584 GCA_964393915.1 uncultured Prolixibacteraceae bacterium | reverse complement strand
CAGATGTCCTGCAGGCTCAGCGGGATAAACCCCTTCGAATACTTTAACTATATATTAAACAGGCTGGCATACATCAGCCCCAATGCTCCTGATGAAGTTTTTCAGGAGTTACTACCCAATCACTGGACTTAAAAAATAACCCGTTAACCCGTACAAATGAGAAAAAGAAACCTTATGCAAAGATGCGTAGACGCATACGAACTTTAAAGCACTGATTAATAAGCCAAAAAACCTGATTCGGGCTAAGTTCAACGATTCACCGAAAAACTCTGCTAATGTTACTGATAAAACATTAATTTTGCTTTTGTCGTTGATTTACATTGTCGGAATTGTATTGATAACACAACTATATCCAACTGTCCTGTACTTATCCTAATATAGGAACACTTTGTCATGAACATTCTACGTGTATATTACTAAAAATCAGACTTATGGGAGTTACATCGAAATACGTAAGCAATCTTTCGGATACCGAAAAACAAAGACTGGCATTGATATAAATACCTTTAAAACCCAAAAATTATAATGAGATGAATACACATGGTAAAATTAAGTTAGGAGTCAACATGGAATTTGTCAGGCATGAAGACAAATCTTTTGAATGGGGTGTTGAAAAAGCAGCAGAAATTGGATACGAATATGTTGAACCAATGGTACACCTGGGACGGGAACTACTTAGTGAAGCGGGATATTTTCATTCTGTTTCCATGTATAATGATCCACTTTGGATGAAAGAGGTTTGTGATAAACATGGCATTAAAATTTCCGGGCTGTCATCCCATACGCCTTTGTGTAAGCCCGAAATAAGCGTGGAATACCTGAAAATGGCCATCCGGTATGCAGCGGCCATGGGGGTGCCGGTTGTAAATACGGATGAAGGGCCCAAGCCTGCCTGGACCACAAAAGAGATGGATTATGCGCTTATGAAATACACCTTAACCGAAGCAGCACGAGTAGCCGAGCGGTATGGTGTTTCAATAGGACTCGAACAACATCAGCAATACAGTACCTGGCCGGAGGGTTTAAAAAGTATTTTCGACCTTGTGGATTCGCCGTCAATCGGTTATAATTTTGATGCTGGCAACGCTTATATTGGCGGAAAAGCGGATATCTACGACTGGCTGGAAAGCGTAAAACACAACCTGGTACATTTTCACGCCAAAGATATTAGTATTGAACAAATCTCCCTGCGTGGTGAGGTGACTGGTGTACCTGTCGGATGTGCATGCGGAGACGGCGTAGTTGACTGGAAGCGAATAATTGACATCATCAGATCTGCTAACCTTGAAAATACAATTGTATTAAGCGTGGAATGCGGAACAGTGGAACAAGCCGTTAAAAGCTTTAACCATTTGTCCCCACTTCTAAAAAATATAAGTTAAACGTTGGTGGACCAGCCGATACAGTTATAAGGTGAGCGAGATGGTACCATGCAGATGGGAAAAGGGATAATTCAAATCTCAATAAAGAATTTCAAAAACATCAAATCGAAACACATTAAAAAAAAGGGAGATGGAAAGTTTAAAAAACAATTTATCAAGAAGAAATTTTTTAAAAACCACATCGGTTGGAGCCGCCGGAATA
>CAYMXK010000724.1:0-1593 GCA_964393915.1 uncultured Prolixibacteraceae bacterium | reverse complement strand
AGAGAATTAAATATTATATCTTTGGAAATGAAACCGAATAAATAATCATGAACACCAACCGACGTAATTTTATTTCGGCCGCCATAGCCGGAAGTGCCGGGGTTGCTGCTTTGCCGCTGGCATCCTGTGTATCGGAAAAAACCGTTAATAATTCTTCGCCCAGTCTGGATTCCAGGTATGCACGGCTCGATGAAATCCTCAGACAGCCTGTATTGAAAAGGGAATTGTTCACCTCCCCGGTAAAGATAGAATCGCTGGAGCTGCTCCATTACGAAGGCAATTACCTGTGCCGCGTGCGTTCTTCCGATGGTGCGGAAGGCCTGTCCGTGGCCCATGGCAACATGAATATTTTTTATCCCATCTTTCTGAAAAGGTTACAGCCATTTTTTGTCGGTCAGGATGCACGCGATCTGGATCTGATCCTGGAGCGGGTGCTTTTTTACAGTTTAAATTTCAGGTTAAACGGGATTGCCCTGGGAATTCCGCTGGCTACCATCGAATTTGCCATTCTTGATATGCTGGGCCGTATTGCCGGCAAATCGATGGGCGAACTGGTCGGAGAGGTGCACAACAGGGAAGTAGCCTTTTATGTCGCCACTGAATTCAGGGAACTCCCTTTAGAGGACCACTTTGCCCGGATCAGGGATGCCGTTGCAAGGTATGATTTAAACGCACTTAAAATCAAAGTAGGATACATGTATTTCAGCACCAGGGATATCCATTATGGTGGCCTGCCAGGAAAGTCTGAGAAACTGATTCCCATGGTGAGGGAATATTTCGGAGATGATATGTTTTTGTACGCCGATTCGAATGGCTATTATGATGCAGATGGGGCCATAAAAATCGGAAAACTCCTTGAAGAATATAAATACAGCTATTTTGAGGAGCCTGTCATGTTCGACCATTTTGAGGAGATAAAAAAAGTGGCAGATGCGCTCACCCTGCCCATCGCCAACGGGGAGCAGGACCACAGTTTCACCAACTTCCGCTGGCTTATTGCCAACGATGGCATTGACGTGGTACAGCCCGACAACTATTATTTTGGCGGGATGATCAGGTCCGTTAAGGTTGCACGTATGGCTGAAGCATTTGGGAAGGAGTTTATTCCACACATGTCGGGTGGGGGCCTGGGATATATTTACAACAGCCATATCGTATCCGTGTGTAAAAATGCCGGACTGCACCATGAATTTAAGGGTTTTGAAACCAAAGTGCCGTTTGAATGTCCTACCTCCCCATTAGAAGTAATAGACGGAAAAATAAAGGTACCCACAGGTCCGGGATCGGGTGTTGAAATTGATCCGGAATATGTGCAAAAACACCGGGTGGTTGAAGGCTGATTATTTAAATGTTTTTTATCAGCTGATAAAAAAAGCTGGTTGCGTTGGTGAAATTTTCAATACTGATTCTTTCATTCAGTCCATGTATCCTGGCCAGGTCCTCCTGGTTATTCAGCATGGGCGCAAACCTGTATATATTTCTGCTCACCTCCGAAAAATGCCTGCTGTCTGTTTGTCCAATCGCCAGCATCGGGTTTAGCACAACTTCAAGAAATACCTGTTTGATGGTTTTGTGAATAATTTCAAAACCCGG
>CAYMXK010000723.1:0-1596 GCA_964393915.1 uncultured Prolixibacteraceae bacterium | reverse complement strand
CAGTTTTCCCCATAGATTTGGCCATCTGCGCCACACAAAAATCATCATAGGCATAATCCATCGTAAGACTTGCCGGATTCATTTCGTATGGAACATATCCCTTTCTTTTATACACATTGAGATGCTGATTTCCTGCAGGGCCGGAACATGGCACAAGTCTCCTGCCCTGCTCTGTAACTGTATGGTGGACTGCCCTGTATGCTTCTTCAACATCAAAATTACGGATGCCCTTCTGATAAGCCCCTGTAATCATGGCTGTTTCGTGCGAAACGCTCATAATACCTGTATATTCCACCCCTGTGGGACCTACACTGGTCCAGCCATTTTTACGGTAAAGCTCCAGTTGGGCCTGAACGTAGGTTTCCATGTATTCCGGAGAAATCAGCGACCAGACACTGTTCAGGTTCCAATAGGAATTCCAGAAAGAATCCCCTCCGATCATTCGCTGGCCCTCTGGCATTGTCTGTACTTCCTCGCACGGATCCATGTATTTTCCATTCACATCGCTCCAGGTTTGCTTCGCAGCATAACACCGGTAAAGGTTGGTGTAAAATTTGGTTTTGTCTTCATCGGTGCCTCCCTCTACTTTTACACTTCCAAGTAAATCGTTCCATGTATCTGAAGCTGCTTTTCTGACGGCATCAAAGTCCCACCCGAAATCTCCCATTTCCGTATCCAGGTTAAGTCTTGCCTGCTCAATGCTCACCAGGGAGAGTCCTGATTTAACCATTACCACATCGCCCTCATTGGTTTGGTATGTTACGTATGCGCCGGTATCATTTATCCCTTTTATCGCGGTGGTATCTTTAAATAATTTGCCTTCATTCCAGGCATTAAAAGTTTCAAAAGGCTTATTGAATTTCAATACAAAGTTCAGTGTATATACATTCCAATCCTGAGCCCTGATCTGACAGGTGGCGTAACCTTCGATTTCATAGTCATTCACTTTCCTGATTTCCGCATCTTTAATTGAATAGGTATACCAGACTTCAGTCGGGAAAAGAAGATCAATCAGAATGCGTGATTCCTTCTTTTCAGGAAAAGTATATTTTTGAAATCCACACCGTGTGGTGGCGGTCATTTCAGCAAACACGTCATGATCATACAAATGCACTGAATAATATCCGGGAGATGCCTTTTCGGTTTCCTTTTCGATACGGGAATGGTATCCGGCACCGCCACCCTTGTAGGCAGCATCAACCGGGCGGTCGTTAAAAACCAGGTCAGCCGTGGTGGGCATCATGCGCAGTCCTCCCATGGTCCAGGCATGAATATGGCTGAATCCCGTAACACTGTTTATGGCATACTCATATCCGCCCATCCATACATCCCCCTGATTATCAGGACCAAGCTGAACCATGCCAAAAGGAACGGTGGCATAAGGACCGAGCATCCATCGCGAGTTCGAAGTGCCAATAAATACATCCACCCAATCCACAGGGTTTTTATCTGCCGGCTGTTGGCTGCAATTTGAAAAAGCAAAGAGCAAAATTGGAAAGAGCAAAATTTTTAACTTCATCTCATTATTAATGTTAGTTTTTACGCTAATACCGAACCACTTCCACATCATTTTCCTGTTTTGGTCCCGGATTGCTC
>CAYMXK010000722.1:0-1608 GCA_964393915.1 uncultured Prolixibacteraceae bacterium | reverse complement strand
GAGTCCACACTCAGGTTGATTGATTTGTGTATAAACTTGGTGAATCCTTTGTGTCTTCGTGTCTTCGTGTCAAAAACGAGCTTTCCAGAGTTGATTCAATATTCAAATAGTCTAATCCTTATAAGTGAGCCATTTGTACATCTCCTTCAGGTTGACTTTCTTTCCATACATCAGGATGCCGGTACGGTAAATTTTTGCAGCTACCCAGACTACACCGACCAAAGTAATACTCAGCAGGACCATTGAAAGCAGGAGTTCCCATGCTGGAACTCCGTAAGGGATACGCGCCAGCATGCAAATGGGAGAAGTGAAGGGTATGATGGAAGCCCAGAACGCCACTGGCCCCTCAGGGTTTTTGGATATCGAAAAGAGGAGGAGGATGGAGAGAATAAGCGGGAAAGTTACCGGAAAAACAAGCTGCTGAGTGTCTTCGTCGCTATCGACTGCCGCACCGACAGCACCCATCAGGCTGCTGTAGAGCAGATACCCTCCCATGAAATAGAATACAAAACCAAATATGATCAAAGGGATATTGAGGTTGCCGATCGTTTCAATTACCTCTGCGATTTTATTCTGCGCATCGTTCATGTCGGGCTGCATGGCCCCCATCTGCGGTTGCGCCTCCATTAGGTTCTGTCCCATTTCCTGCGCTGATTCAGGAGTCAGGAAGCCCTTGGCAATGGTGAGCCCAACGATACCTAAAAGAACCCATATGGCTACCTGGGTAAGACCCACCAGTGCGGTGCCGATAATTTTCCCCGACATCAGTTCGAATGGCCTTACCGATGAGATAATTACCTCCACGATGCGGTTTTTTTTCTCTTCCATTATGCTGCGCATCACCATCGAACCATACATGAACACGAAAAAATAGATGAGAAATCCCATTCCGTAACTGGCGATAAATGCCACCATGGAGGAACTTTTCTTTTCTTCACCTTTCTCTGTCACCTTCATGGTGCTCACCGATACCCGCGTCCTTGTGGCCGAAAGCTTATCGTCCAGATCCGGAATCCCTGTTTCGTTAATTACTTTCTGCCGTTTGTCCGCTTCGATGATCTGGCTTAGCTTCCGTTCTATCTGGTCTGCCAGTTCGAAGGGTACCTGCTTGGAAGATGACAGCTGTGCCCTGCTGGTGGCGTAAATATTGCCCGGTATATGGAGAAGTGCATAAAATTCATTGTCTGCCAGGTTTTCACGCAGGCTGTTGTAGGTGTCCGGATCAACAAAATGGTATTTGGTAAAGCCTTCCTCTCCCAGTTGACCCAGGAAGAGGTTGGATTCGTCGAAAACGGCAATGGTCCGTTCCTGAGTGTCATCGCGGGTAGCCAGCCAGGTAGGAATGACCATAATCGCCACCATGAAAACGGGCACCAATAGGGTGGTTACTATAAATGATTTTTTGGATACGCGGGTCATGTATTCCCGTCTCAGAATGATAGATATTTTGTTCATGGTTTACTTGTTTGAGATATTATGCGTTTCAACAACTTTAATAAATACGTCGTTCATGCTGGGGATAACCTCCCTGAATGAAATGATCTGTGCCGCATTGACGAGGATTCTTATCAGGTCGTTGCTGTTGCTGCCGTTTAGATGCTGGATGCG
>CAYMXK010000721.1:0-1613 GCA_964393915.1 uncultured Prolixibacteraceae bacterium | reverse complement strand
CAAAGCAGGACCATGACTGGCTGGTAAACGGAAAAGGTTATCAGTCAGAAGTTTTGGAATCACCCGACGGGAAAGAGTTAACCATCACCAACGGATTAATAGAACGGACATTCAGGATAAGCCCGAATTTTGCCACTGTTGGCATTAAAAACCTGGTTACAGGCCAGAATTATGTCAGGTCGGTCAGGCCTGAGGCACAGGTAACACTCAGCGGTCAAAAATTTGATGTCGGGGGTCTAACGGGTCAACCAATTCACAACTATATCCTGGCCGAATGGAAGGATAAGCTGACCGCTGATGAAGAATCTTTCCATTATGTGGGCTATTCTGTAACCGAAATTCAGCCCCGCTTTGACTGGAAAATCAGAAAAGAGTGGGTTTCGGGCGATGTACAATGGCCGCCAAAGGGCAAAGAACTGATCGTCGAGTTCAAGGCTCCGGAGACTATGCCAAGGGAAGCCCCTCGTGCAATTCTCTATGCCGACAATTTTACACGTATGGATGAAGGGTGGATTGTTCATGCAAGTTCCTCCAACGATCGAAACTCATTCAGGAATGAAGGTAAGCCGGGTGAAATTATGGCCGACGAAAATGTAGCCGTATACGCAGAACGTGATTTTCCTGAAGGTGCCACAGCCATTGAAGCCGTGATAAATCCAGGTACTGACCGTAGCAGCTCTCACGGTCCGGGAATTACCATGGTCTTCGATGATAAAACCGTAAAATTCAGTATGAAACCCGGCAGGGGTAAGTTCAGCATCTGGGATGGCACCAACGAGCGGGAATATGGCACTCTGAAGGATGGACAGACCTATCATCTCCGGATGAAACTCTACAACAACCATATACTGTGTGAAGCTTCGGAGGATGGTAATTCATGGGAGGAACTCTCGAGAATATACTCCACTGAGCCGCCGGGTTCTGTAAGGATCGGAAAAACCGACCGCTCGGGCGGAAACAGCGATGGCCGCCAGCCCGGAAAAACCGAACGCTTGCGCATCCAGTACTTTTCTATACAGGGAGAACTGGTAATGAACCAGGTTGAACCCTCGGTACTGAAAGGGATGGTGGTAAAGGTACACTATGAAATTTATGACGGCCTACCTCTGATCAGTAAATGGATCACTCTCGAAAACCATACGGCACAGGGCGTTGTGATCGACCGTTTTGTTAGTGAGATTCTGGCAACAGTAGAAGGTGAATCAAGTGTAGAAGGTGAATCTGTATGGGAATTACCCAACATGCATGTGGAAACCGATTACGCCTTTTCGGCGATGAGCAACCGGAAAGCCAACCAGGCTGCTGTGCACTGGAAGACCGATTCGACCTATACTTCACAAGTCAATTATGCCCTGAAAACACCCTGCCTTCTCGAGATTCACCCACCCATTGGTCCGGGTGTTGATATAGTGCCGGGAGAAAAATTTGAATCCTTCAGGGCATGGGAGCTCTTTTTCGACTCCCACGAAAAGGAAAGAAAAGGCCTCTCGACCCGGAAGATGTACCGGACCATTGCACCCTGGGTAACTGAGAATCCCATTCTGATGCATGTGCGGCAGGCAGACCCAGAATCGGTGAAACTGGCAGTCGATCAATGTGCAGAGGTGGGATTT
>CAYMXK010000720.1:0-1615 GCA_964393915.1 uncultured Prolixibacteraceae bacterium | reverse complement strand
AAAAGAATAATTGCGATTCGGAAATATAAATTAAACTTTGTTGTTAAAAAGCAGTCTTAATCAAGCATCTGAATAAAAACCGGTCAGCAACGTGGAAATAAAAATTGAAAATTTAAACAAGATTTACCAGGGCGGAAACTGGGCATTAAAAGATATTAACCTCGAAATACCGAATGGCATGTTTGGGTTACTGGGCCCTAACGGAGCCGGGAAATCATCGTTGATGCGGATTCTGGTGACATTAATGAAACCATCCAGCGGAAAGGTTACCATTGACGGGCATGATCTGATGAAAAACAGAAGGGAAATAAGGTCTATGTTGGGTTATCTTCCCCAGGATTTCAGGTTTTTTGCCAAGCTGAAAACGTGGGAATTTCTTGATTACACTGCCCGTCTGGCCGGTATGAAAAACAAAGCCATAAGAAACGATGCGGTTGACCGGATGCTCGAAGAGGTAGGACTCTTTGAAGCGCGCGACCGGAATGCCAACAAACTCTCGGGCGGTATGAAACGCCGGCTTGGCATTGCCCAGGCACTGATCAACGATCCCAAAATAATTATTGTTGACGAACCCACCACCGGCCTCGATCCGGAGGAGAGGATCCGTTTCCGCAACCTTCTGTCGCAAATCAGCTCACGGGATGTAATTATTATCCTGTCAACGCATATAGTTGGAGATATTTCGAGTACCTGTGAAAACGTTGCCCTCCTGAACCGTGGCAAACTGGCCTATTCAGGTTCCCCCGAAGGACTTATCAGGAAGGCCGAAGGGCATGTTTGGCTCATCCAGGCTACCGAAAAAGAGTACCTTGAAATTAATGACAAATTTCCTGTCATTTCAACCATTCCTACCGACAATGGCTGGGAGTTACAAGTAGTTTCAGACAATATCAACGGATATTACGGGCATCCGATTGAGCCCAATCTCGAACATGCCTACGTATATTTTATGGAAAATAATCTAAATCAGTGGTCGTTGGCCTGATTAAATACCTCAAACCTATGATTTCATTTCATAACATTCAGTCGATAGCGAAATACGAACGTAAAACCCTTTTCAGAAGCTGGTTTTTCCGGATATTCGGCGTTTTTTCCCTCCTGATTTTATTCTTCATGAACTTTTTTATGGTATCAGATGGGGGAAATCCACAATGGATATTCAAGGCCATCCCCTCTTCGATCCCCTATTTTAACCTGCTCATTCTTAATGTTGCACAAGCCATCATTGCCGTTTTCCTGGCTTCCGACTTTCTGAAAAGGGATAAAAAACTGGACACGACAGAGGTAATCTACATGCGTTCGATGACCAACGGCGAATATGTCGTCGGGAAAACCCTTGGCAACATACAGGTTTTTATGACCCTGAATATAGCAGTTTTAGTTATTGCGCTAATATTCAATATACTGGCTCAAAATACAGATGTTCCCTGGTTTTCCTATTTTCTATATCTTTTGCTCATTAGCATCCCCACTTTGGTATATATCATGGGACTTTCCTTTCTCCTGATGAGCCTCATCAGAAACCAGGCCGTTACGTTTGTTGTCATTCTCGGATACATCGGCATCACCCTCTTTCTCGTTAAAGACTACTATTATTATCTCTTCGACTATATGT
>CAYMXK010000719.1:0-1616 GCA_964393915.1 uncultured Prolixibacteraceae bacterium | reverse complement strand
TCATCTTTATTCCGATTTAAAAGATGAACTTCAACCCAATTCGCGTGCTGAATATGTGTATCTGATACTTATTGTGGGCCTTCTTATTTTGACTGCTTCAAGTTTTAATTATATTCAGTTTTCATTTTCCAGATTAATTCAATCCGCTAAAAAAACAGGAATCAAGAAAATAAATGGTGCTTCCAGTTCTGATATCGTCTTATCAACACTGACAGAATCGCTTGTGATACACATACTTGCCCTTCTATTTTCTTTATTGGTGGCATGGTCGCTTTTCCCCATCATACACAACCAGTTTGGCATTGTACTGGAACCTGTATTTTCAAATCCGGTTTTTCAGGCAACTCTTGTAAGTATTCTTTTTCTAAGTATTACCATAAATGGAATTTTACCCGCTCATTTCATCACTCGCTTCAACAGTCTCGAATTATTAAAACTGAAATACAAACCTGTTTCAGGCCATATCTCATTCCGGCAGGTAATAATTGTTGCTCAGTTTGTTATTATCATTGCCATTACTGCAGGTATTTTTGGAATGAATAAACAGGTGCATTTCCTGATTCAGAAAGACAAGGGGATTGAGTTAAAAAATACCATTGTAGTTAAAGTTCCTCAAAATATCAGAAAAACCTCACAACGGGTAAACAACCTGCAGGCATTCGAAAACAATTTGCTGAGCCATAATTCCATAGTTGGAATTTCCATTTCGAATAAAATACCCGGAGATTTACCCTCCTACAACTTTAATTTCAGGGAAATACAATCAGAAACTGGTGGAAAAGCAGCAGTAATTGTGGCCGATAAAAGCTTTATCAGTAATTACAAAATAGATATACTGGCTGGCAAAAACTTTTATGCCACTAGTTCAACCGTAGATAATAATGGATGTATAATTAATCGGGCTTGTCTTCAGGTTCTTGGATTTCAAACCCCGGAGGAAGCAATTGGAAAGGTATTAAAAATGGAAGATGAAAGCGGGATACAAAATTTTAATACTCCGGTAATTGGAGTCGCCGAAAATGTGGATTTCAGCGATGCCAGACAAAAACATGAACCAATAATTTTAGTTGACTGGACGCAGGAGATGCTTTGGGGAAATTATTCCGTTAAAACCACAACGTCACAATACGCATCGGTTCTTCCCTTTATCCGCGAGCAATTCATGGCTACTTTCCCAAATTATCCTTTTGAATACATCATTCTTGAAGATTACTACAACAAACAGTTCGAAACAGAAAACCAACTGATAAAAATCTTCAGGTTGTTTATACTGATCGCTATTTTAATCAGCGTGATTAACCTGCTTTCTATTTCATTGCTGATTTCTTCGGCGCGGGTAAAAGAAATCGGCATCCGCAAAGTAAACGGTGCACGTATTTCCGAAATATTGACCATGCTCAATAAAGACTTTGTGATATGGGTAGCTATTGCCTTTGTAATTGCAACACCCATTGCTTACTACGCCATGCACAAATGGCTACAGAACTTTGCCTACAAAACCGAACTAAGTTGGTGGATTTTTGCACTGGCCGGCTTGCTGGCGCTGGGAATTGCATTGCTTACGGTTAGTTGGCAGAGTTGGAGAGCTGCGGTGAGGAACCCGGTGGAAAGTTTGA
>CAYMXK010000718.1:0-1649 GCA_964393915.1 uncultured Prolixibacteraceae bacterium | reverse complement strand
TCCAGTAGCCTTTAATTAAAGGGGTTGAGAGAAAAAACTGGTAATATCCGGGTTGTGTTGGAACAAAATAAGGATGTGCTAAACTGATGGTGTTATTAATTTCATATTTAGCTGTTTTTAGCGCCGGAAGATTTGGGGCAGAACGATAAAAAACAACTGTTTCCTTCAAATACTCTCCATCGCAGTGAATCTGATAAAGCGAATCGGCTTTCAGTTGCGGGATTTTTTCAAATATATAAAATCCAAAACGGGGAATCTGAAACTGATACCTGTTGTACACCTGCAAATCACTAATATTCAATTTCTTTACCTGCTTATTGAAATAGGAAAACTCCAACTGGTTAAATTTCTCTTTTCCGGAAATTCTCATTTTAGTTGAATCGATTAAAAAAGTAAGAAAATCGGAAGAGATATTCCGAATTTTAAAATTCCACTGACTGTTATCAATGTTCTCATTAAAATGAAGTTGGAAAGCGTAAACTGAATCATTCAGATGAAGTGAATACGATTTATTATGCCTGAGTTGGTTGGGTAAAACTTTTGATTTTCGGGTAACAGAATAAGAATTGACTGAAGTCAGTGTTTTTTCATAATCCAAATTTTCAACCGATAATTTTTCCTGATTTTTCTGCAAAGGTACGGCATACTGATATTGCGGATTTTTGTAGAATTTTGTCTCCTTATCGAATTTGTTATGAGCGAAATACGACCATATCATCATTTGTTTTACCAACCTGAAATCGGAATAAATAAAATTCAGAAACTCCAGTTCAGTAATTTGGTAGCGCATATAAAGATTTGAAACCTTTTTTTTGGAACGATTGTAACTGGTCCAGTCGTGCAGGTCGTATTCCCTGATGGTTTTTATCATTGCATGGTAACTCTCATCGTGAATCCGGCGTGCAAGTGTATCATTGGGGAAAAAGTTCAAATATTCTTTCAATCCGATTAGTCCGTTAATAAAACCATTTAAAACCTGCGGATTACTTTTTGAATTTGGATATTCCTCGATAAAAGTATATCCTTCGGGTGTTTTGCCAATTGCTCCGCCCTTTTCTTCAGGCCTGAGCATGAAATAAACCAGTTGCTGTGCCTTTTTCAATGCCTCAGCATCACCGGTTAATTTGTAAAACCTTAGCATAAACGAAACCGCAACACCTTGTGTCATACCCGAATACCAGGGAGGATTTAAATCGTAAAATTTGAATTTGTACGGGAGCCCCATTCCCTTAAAATCATCGATATAATCGACCCGGGCGCTATCGCAAAAATATTTGTACTGGTTAATTATGTATCTGAATGATGCCGAATCTCCGGAAATAACAAAGTCCTCGTAACTTAAAATACCAAATCCTGCAATAGTAAGTGCATGATATTCTTTATTTTGAATCATAACACCTTCCTGATCGAAACTTCGTTTTTGTTCGGGAATCCACAAGTTCAAATCAATATGATCGGCACTCGATATGTACCTATACACTTCCTGGCAAAAAGTTATGGAGGAGATAGCAAGCAAACCATAAAGCAGAATTATACTTTTTCCAATTTTATGATATTGAATATACTTTTGGGCTATACTCATTTTCAAAAACTTTAAATACTTTCGGGAAGTAAACTTAACTGATTTGCAGGAACTTCGACTGAAAAAA
>CAYMXK010000717.1:0-1657 GCA_964393915.1 uncultured Prolixibacteraceae bacterium | reverse complement strand
CACCTTCTGAAACAGACCAATCATAGGCTAATGCACCTGACGGAACATGATACGATGCAGAAGAACCTGCACATACATCTGTATCACCTGTAATTTCACAATTCTCGTCATGGTCTATGGCGGTTGTGGCAGCTTGCACAGATCGGTCCTGACTACCAACTGATTTTCCGTTAAGCGAAACAACCCGTGTATGGTAAGGAGAGCCATTGATACTGGATGCTGAATTTCCTTCTCCCCAATCTGATGCGCTGGCAATGTGACCGCCCCATGCAAGTACAACTGTATTATTTTTTCCATTACCAGAAACAGTGAAATTAATCCTGAGCATGGTACTGGAGGAGGTTGCCGTTGGATTTCCCTGCGGCTCAATATAGTTTATACTTATGATGGTGCCACCATAAATGGCCATCTCTCGCTCTGCTGAAGACAGATTATTGAAACTGATGCTTGCTATTGAACCAGATGGAGCAGGAATTGGAAAAAGAGAAGGGTTATCCTGAGGAGTTACGGGATAAACATCCTCGCAAATTCGGTTGTAGCTGGTAATGTAATCAATTGCGCTTTTATTGCTGTTACGAATATCCCATTCAATGTCAATCGTATTTTCACCTGCCGCAATTTTAGATATGGTTAGCCGATAGGGAATTGATTGCCCTTCATAAAAGTGGCTGTTCGCATCGTTCAAATTCCCTGTTGCCCAGGATACCGGGTTAATGGGATCCTTGTTTATTCCTCCATTTTGACCTTGTTCAAGTTTTACCGTTTGCGCAAAAGAAAAATTAGCAACAAGCAGCATGGCAAGCACGAGCCATTGACTGGTAGATCGAAGCGTGAACATAGTTTGGTAAATTGAGGGTTTTAAAATTAAGGTGTGGGGCGCCTTTTTCATAGACAGATTTTTTTTTGATTTGTAAGTAAAAGCCAACCATCAATACCGGAAAGCACACTTAAGTAACTTTTGTGTGATTTTTAGCGGAAAAGAGGCAGCACAAGGTAATAAAATGTGGGCTTAATGCCATTGAATTACTGTGATTTGATCCAAAAGTGTCTGAATTTGACGGTTTTGGCGGGGCAGATTTTGATTACCCTAGCGAATTTCAAAAAATCGGATGACAGATTTTACCGTTTCTTGCGGAATTTCTTCCATGGGGATATGCCCTGCTTCCGGAAAAATTACTAATTCAGACCCGGAAATCGCTTCGTTGAAACCATACGCATGCGATACGGGTATCCATGCATCCCGTTCACCCCAGAGGATTAAAGTTGGTGTTTGTATTTGGCTGATAGTTGGTTTACTGTTACTGGTAACTTGGTTTAATCGCTGAAGGGTAGCTTTTCGGTTTCCTTCGCGAAGCATCAATTTATAATATCGTTGCACTTGTTCTTCCGTGATATGATCCGGGTTTCCATACACCTGTTTCAGATTTTGATTAAACAGAAACCTTGGGGTTATTTTGGTAAAAATATTGGCGATCAGCTTGTTGCCTAAAAGTTTAAAAATTAATGGACGTTCTGATGATTGTTTCGGAGAAGAGGAAAATGAATCACTATAGCCGGCAGCATCTACCAGGATTATTTTTTTTACGCGTTCCGGGTTGTGCAGTGCCGTATACCAGGTAACATGACCTCCCATTGAATTGCCGGCAACATTAAAGGT
>CAYMXK010000716.1:0-1661 GCA_964393915.1 uncultured Prolixibacteraceae bacterium | reverse complement strand
CCCAGGTCGTCGGCAAGGATATAGATAATATTGGGTTTTATGGAGTAGGACTCCTTTATGCCACCATGGTTACAGGAAGATGTCAGAAGTAATGAAAAAGGTAATAGTGCCGATATTTTGTTCATAGTATTTATTATAACTTTATTTAGCGTTCATAAAACTGGTATAACTATCCGGTCAGACTACAGGCTTAAAGTATTATACGATTGGATTCTATAATGGTTGAACCAAACGATACAGCCTGTCATATAAATCTAATTGCCGTTTTTTCCATACAGCTCCTTCCAGGAAGATTGGATGCGGCTGAGAAATATCCCAATCACCCAACTGTTTTAACATTGTTTTTGTCCGGTCCAGATTTTGTAGTGCCACATCGTTTTGCTCCGAAATATCTTCGGTAAGATTAAAAAGCATGGGCAAACGGTCGGGCAATCGGATGAGTTTCCAGTCACCCTCGCGGACAACAGCACTGATGGTAAAGCGCCAGTTTAGCGTTTCGTGCGGATTCCCCTTCACCTGACCGGTTAAATAGGGAAGCAGGTTAACCCCATCAAAATCATCTTCTTCCAAGACTTTCCCACCTGCAAGTTCGAGAAAAGTTGGCGTCAAATCGAGCGAAATTACCGAATGCTCAAATGTTTTTCCAGCCGGAATTTGTTTCGGCCACTTTATGATAAACGGAACACGAATGCCGCCCTCGAGTAAAATTCCTTTTTGCCCGTTGAGCGGAGCATTTATGGATGCATTTTGATCGCATGGTCCGCCATTGTCACTGATAAAAATCACCAGTGTATTTTCTTCAAGCCCTTCTTTTTTCAATGCTTCCATAATCCGGCCAACGTTTACATCGAGCCGGTGCACCATAGCACAGTATGTTCTACGTTTTTCGTCTTTTATGTGTTTGAAAAGCTCCAAATCGGCTTCGGTTGCCTGCATAGGCGCGTGGGGGGCATTGAAGGATGCAAACAGAAAAAATGGCCGGTCTCTTTGCCTTCTTATAAAATCGACGCACTCATCGCCTTTATCATCTGTGAGGTAGGTAATAGGTTGCGGAACTTTGTAATTACATTCAATGGGCGAAAGATAACCTTTCCCATCTGGACTGGAGGTGAAATAGTCGTGTCCTCCGCCCTGATATCCCCAGAATTCATCAAATCCCCTCCTTAGTGGGTGAAAGTGTGGTTCATACCCTAAATGCCATTTTCCTATCAGCCCCGAGATATAACCCAGTGGTTTTAACCGGTCGGCAATGGTTTTTTCCGATAGAGGTAACCCCTGATATTCAGGATCAAATCCCGGCTGATTGGTGGCGAGGTTATTATCGAACCCAAACCTTACCTGGTTTCTGCCGGTAATTAACCCTGCGCGCGAGGGTGCACAAACCGGCGACGATACATAACCATTGGTAAAGTTAACACCTTCACTAGCCAGCCGGTCGATATTGGGTGTGGATATTTGTTTGCTTCCGTTGAGACTCAGATCGGCATAACCCAGGTCATCGGCAACAATAAGTACGAAGTTTGGTTTAACATGAGAATTAACTCCCGGCGACTGGGCGATACCTGTTCCAGGAGTTAATAAAAAAGACGTTGAAAAAAATAAACTATGAATATTATTCATCGAAATTTATTGTTTAGTACTGGTAAAGATATTATTTCAGC
>CAYMXK010000715.1:0-1668 GCA_964393915.1 uncultured Prolixibacteraceae bacterium | reverse complement strand
TAATGCTTGTTCTCCCAATCTTTCTTTTAGTTGTGCCAAATAAAGACTGACCGGAGTTACCGGGGTACCATGAGAATCAAGTGTACCTCCAGGCAAGTTTGGTTCCTGATCGAATGGGCGGGGCTTAGGAATGTTTTCTCCTATACAACCAATCATCCAGTTATGGACTCCTGGCGGATTTTGAATAACAAAATTTTTAGCCACACAATTCCAGGCTACACCCCAACCCATCGATCCCCTGTTTCTGAAATCTATTCCTCCGGTTTCAGCCCTAACATTATCATATAACATTCCTGTTGACCACCTTTGATGAGACTCGGCTGTTAAATCGCCCGTGAACTTGCAATTTAAAATGACAATTGGACCTGACTGCTTTCCTCCTGTTGCAATAAACCATACATTATCAGCAATTACATTACACCGATCAACCAGAACCTGTCCGCCATTAGGTGCAAACTCGGCAGGCCTGGAGCTTCCCTGGTGTAAAGCTTTTCTTTGCACAGTAACCCGTTCAACAGTAATCCTTTTACCGCCAACCGCAACACTGTTCATTGTTTCTTCAATAAACATATTTCGAGCCCAGCAGTCTTCGCCATTTATTCGCAATGCAGTGAAATGTCTCTGCGTATGCGAAATTGGCTGGGGTGGAGAAACAATATGCAGGTTTTCTACTCCTGAATTCGTAACTCGATAAGGAGCATTTATTTTTCTCACAATTACACCAGGGGGTTCTAAAAAATCGGAATCATAAGAATCGGTCATTGGAACATCAACGGTAATTGTATTTCCTGATATTTTTACAATTTGCCTTTCTGTGCTCAAAACGCTTCCTGCAGGCAACCAAGTTTGAGGCTTTCCATCGCGCACAAGATCATGCATTTGCATAAACCCAATCCACTTTCCCGTTACAGGTTTATCAATTGAAATAAGATCCCCTGCACTAAACTTACCTGCATTCGAAACTGAAAAAGTATATGTCCCGGAAGGTATATAGGCATCAGCTATTTGTGTCTGAATTTGGTAATTCATATTTTCGTTCTCATTACTATTTCGCGGTGCTCTGATGGTTATTGCATTATATGGATTACCCGATAAATTGATCGTACTTTTAATATTACCATATAACCCACTTCCACCTCCCCGGAGAACAACCCCACTGGTTGAAATTTCAATTGTTTTGGAAATAATATAGTTTCCTGGAGCAAGCATTACTGCACCACGAAAATTACCTGAAGATTCCATTTTTGAAACTTCGTTGATTGCCGATTGTATATTTTCAGTATCATCGCCTCCTGTTGGATTAACCGTTATTTTTACCGGAACATCAGGAATTGCAATGCCACCTCCCATGTAGCCGGCATGGGAGAAATCCATGATCCTGTCACCCTTTTCTGTTTTTTTATACTGTAATAGCCCTTTATCATCAAAAAATACCCATTCACTGGTACCAGGTGCTGAAGAGGTGGGAAGTTGGGAAAATAAGTTTGTGGAGCAGAGGATAATTGATAGCACAAACCCAAAGAGCTTGTAGCAAAATTTTCGGTTATTTAACATGTCGAATTTATTTTGGTTTTATAAATTGGTTTCAATATTTAATATTAATAAGGAATAATAGAAGTTCTATTTTTTTTACCTGTCAATCCTATTTTGCATTTTCCCCGATTGCCT
>CAYMXK010000714.1:0-1672 GCA_964393915.1 uncultured Prolixibacteraceae bacterium | reverse complement strand
AATCGGCAAAACTGAATGGTGTGAGCTGGGATAAGCCCTGGTTTAGCCACGATGACATTAAAAATGGCGGTGAGTTGTATTTTATCATGGGGAACAAAGCCAATAAGTCGTGGGGTGCCAAACCTGAGAATGCACCTCCTTCCTTTATGTATAAAGAATAGTGAGAGTTTGAGTTATCACATTTTTATCTGATCTGAAGTCTTCGAAATTTCAAAACCTTTAGTGCGTGCGTATAGCTGCTAATAATTACCTGGTCACTTCGCTCATCGCTTTGGGCAGTATGGCTGCCAGTCAGGGAATCGCTGCTCCAAAGGGTGATAAGCCTAATCTCCTGTTTATCATTACCGATCAGCAACGATTTGATGCATTGAGCATTGCAGGCAATCAGGTGCTTAAAACCCCCAACCTCGACCGATTGGCAAAACAGGGAGCCTGGTTTAAAAATGCATATACCCAATGCGCTGTTTGTGGCCCGGCACGTGCCACAATTCTGACGGGTTGCACGGTCGAAAACCATGGTATTTTAACCAACGGACTGGCAGATTCAGGAACAAAGCAGTCAGCAACCATAATGCCTCAAAAAACTTTCGATCAGATTTTAACCGACAATGGCGGTTACCACTGCGAATATTATGGGAAATGGCACAGTCCTGAATTTGCTGCCTCTTGTTATAAAAACCCCGTAAAAAATGCAGCGAGCGGAAGGTCGATTTTTGGTTCAAACGGCGATGTCAGGTTTTTTAAAGACAACTATTTAAACCTGGTTTATCCTAAGCCAGCCTTAAAATCAGGAGAATTGTACGATACATATTCCGAGCGGCCCTATGTTCCAAACATCCTGGATAAGCGCTACGGAATGACCCAGGCTCAGATTGATAATTCCGGTATCGCATATGCGCAACCCGATTTACACGGAATAATATCAATCCCCGATGAACATTCGCTAACGGCATTCAGGGCAAAACAAACCATGGAGGCTCTTGAAAGGCTCAAAAATACGACCTTCAGTATTACCTGTTCTTTTCATTTTCCACATGCGCCAATGCTACCCGGCAAGTATTATTCCGATATGTTTCCGGTTGATAATATGCCTGTTCCGGTAAGCATCTCAGATCCGATGTTGAATTCGCCCTACGCAAATTCAAATTCACGAAAAAAGAATACTGAGTATGCTGATGCACAGAAGATTAAATACATGATTTCTGGTTATTACGCACTTGTAAAAGAAATTGATGATTGGGTTGGAAAAATTCTTGACAAACTGGATGAACTGGGATTGGCAGAAAACACACTCGTGATTTTTACCAGCGACCACGGCGAAATGCTTGGTTCTCATGGGATGCGCGAAAAGAATATTTTCCTTGAAGAGTCGGCGCATGTTCCGTTGATGATACGGTTTCCGGGACGGATAAAACCTGAAACGGTAATTGAAGGCTATGTTTCAAACATTGATCTGTACAGCACCATTCTTGATTACACCGGAGTGTCCGGACCTGCTTCGGATGGAAAAAGCTTGCGTGGGCTGATTGATGGAACGGATCAAACTCATGGGAAATTGGTGGTAACCGAATGGCTTTACAACGAAGACAAGATGCCGGCTTACATGATTCTGAAAGGGGGCTGGAAAATGTTTATCCCCTATTCTGCCACATCCACTGTGATCGACGCGTTG
>CAYMXK010000713.1:0-1672 GCA_964393915.1 uncultured Prolixibacteraceae bacterium | reverse complement strand
GAAAGCAAAGAAAATAATTAAGAATCCTGCTGACATGGATTTAATAAGCATAAAATGAGGAAATATTACGAATGAATTTACTGAATTACGATGGGACATGAAAAGCTTAAATTAGAGATTCAACTGAAAGCCAAAAATGGGATTGATTTTATTTTGGCAGCCTGTATTGCGTGGATTGGAATATTTTTAATCTGGAAGTTCACAAAAAATACGTCTTATGAGAAAAGTGTATTTACATTCATTTTGGGGGGAATTATGTTTCCATTGGCCATAGGATTTTCCAGGCTTCTGAATACTGAATGGAAAATAAAAAACAATCCATTGCAGCCGTTAGGTCTATGGCTAAATTTTGCACAACTGATTTATTTCCCATTTTTAATTTTTGCATTAATCAAATTTCCCGATTATTTCATAATGGCTTATGCTATTATAACCGGAGCACATCTGTTCCCATATGCCTGGTTTTACGACGAGCCAGGATATGCCGTGGCTGCGGTATTTATTTCCTTTGGCTCTATGATGATAGCTCTCTTAGTCAGTCAAACTGAAATGTTTTACATTCCTGTTTTCACAGCATCCATATTATTGATTCTTGGAATTTGGATTCTGATAAGATTTCAGAGATTACGAAAACAAAACGTTAGTCAATCAAAATCAATATGAAAGCAATAGTACACACAAGGTACGGACCTCCGGAGGTTGCCAAAATAAAGGAAGTACCTGTACCAATACCAAAAGATAATGAAGTGCTGGTTAAGGTTTATACTTCTACCGTAAACCGTACAGATTCAGGTTTTAGAAGTGCAGAATATTTTGTTTCAAGATTTTGGAGCGGGCTTTTTCGCCCCAAATACCAGACATTAGGCTGTGAATTTGCAGGAATAATAGCAGAAACTGGTTCGCAGGTAAAATATTTCAAAAAAGGTGACAAGGTTTTTGGCTACAACGACGAAACTTTTGGTGGTCACGCTGAATTTTTAACCATTGCTGAAGATAAAGCAATAGAAACGATACCCGGCAGCCTGACTTTTGACGAAGCCGCTCCAATCCTGGAAGGGGCCCATTACGCATTGTGCAGTATCAGAGCTTCTAAAATTAAAAGCGGACAAAAAGCAATGGTGTATGGAGCAACAGGTGCTATTGGCTCAGCCGCAGTCCAAATTCTAAAATATTATGGGGTGTCAGTAACGGCCGTTTGCAATACAAAAAATGTTGAGTTGGTAAAATCTCTTGGTGCGGAACTAGTGATTGATTATCAGACAAAAGATTTCACTCAGACGGAACAGAAGTACCATTTTATTTTTGATGCGGTTGGAAAAAGTTCATTTAAAGAGTGTAAACCGTTGCTGACTGAGAAAGGTATTTATGTATCAACTGAATTAGGCAAAAATGCTGAAAATGTATTTTTCGCCCTGGTCACACCGCTTTTCAGGGGAAAAAAAGTACTATTTCCGATTCCTTCAATTAATAAACAGGATTTGCTTTTTCTAAAACAACTTGTTGCTGAAGGGAATTACAAACCTGTAACAGACAGGGCATATCGATTGGAACAAATTACAGATGCCTACAAATATGTTGAATCGGGGCAAAAAACAGGGAATGTTATATTGAAAATAGTAGTATGAAAGAGAAAAATTCATATCGTTAAATGAAAATAAAATGACAGGAATTA
>CAYMXK010000712.1:0-1673 GCA_964393915.1 uncultured Prolixibacteraceae bacterium | reverse complement strand
AATTCCAGGGTAAGCTTTGTGTTTTGCGAATAGGAGTTGACGCTGAAGGCCATCTCTGTGCTGATTACTATTAAGAAAAGACTTAACCGCATAATTCGCATGGTTTTTCGGAGATATTTCAGGATATCCCCGTCATGAAGTTTTTTTTTCATAATTTTGTTTTGATTTTTATTACTATAAGAATTCATTTAAAGCCGGGGTCTGTTTGGTCGCACATCCCGGTTTTATTATTTTATCGGTTTGATTAATTGTTTTATCTCATAGGCACTCTGCTTTTAAATTTTCTGTCTGATTTTAAATACATCGTTTTCGTAGTCCACGGTAAAGGAGGCTGAAAAGCCGATGTTCTTCAGCACCTTCCCGAGGTCATCTGCCAAATCGAGCTTCCCGGTAAACGTGGGTTGGCCGGAGAGTTTCTCTGTCAGAATATTTTTGTTGTAGTAGCGTTCCAGTTTCTTAAAAATGTTCTCAACCGGTTCGTTTTCAAATATCAGATACCCGTTTACCCAGGAAGCATACAGTTCCACATCAACGCTTTCTTTCTCAAATCTATCATCCTGTTTGTTGTAAACAATCCGTTCGCCGGGTTCCAGTTGTAATGAGCGGGAAAACCTTTTGTTCCTGGCTGCATCAATTTTTCCTGAAAGCAGCACGGCCTGTGTAGTTTGATCGTTGGCATAAGAGGTAACGTTAAACCGCGTGCCGGTTACATGAATTGTCATATCTCCGGTTATCACATGAAAGGGTTTTAATGCGTTGGATTCCACCTCAAAGAATGCTTCACCTGCCAAATAAACTTCTCTTGTGTTTCCGGTGAATTTTAACGGGTAAGAAAGCTGACTTCCCGCATTAAGCCAGACTTTGGTGCCATCGGCAAGGGTAATTTCCGAACGTTTTCCGTATGGAATAATCACCTGGGCCATAGCTTGTTTTTCTGCCTTTGCAGGAATATCTCCGAATAAGAGGGTGTCGCTGTTGATAGTCAGTTCGCCGGCAGCCGTTTGCCTGATTTTGGTTTGGTCGGCTTCAAACTCACTTACCGTGCCATCGGGTAAAATGACCCTGCCTTTTTCGAATTGTTCAGCGGTTGCCAACTCCATTGGAAAGGATTGCCTGCCGGTTTGAAAATAATACCACACACCGCCGATAGAAACCAGCAAAAGGAAAATGGCCGCTATTTTGGCCAACATCCATCCTATTTTGCGGACAGGTGTGGAAGAAGATTGCGCATTTGAGTAAACCTGACTTAGCCGTTGTTGTGAAATTACCGGCTCAACAGCCCGCATGGCCTTAATCATAAATGCAGCTTCTTTAACATGCAGCTTTTTTTCGGGATGACTTTTCATGAATTCGTTCCAGTATCGGTCGGTTTCCGGAGTTGGGTGCAATACCCATTGCATAAAGTCGTCATCCAGGATGAATTTTTCGGTAGAGTATTTTATATATTTTTCGTAACTCATAAATGTCATGCTTATACCCTATAAAGACATGACAATGGAAAACATCATCAAAAAATTTGCAATTTATTTTCTTAAAACCTGTTTTATAATTAAATTTGAAAACAATTAGGGTTAGGAAACAAAATGCCAGGAACTTCATGCAAAGACGCCATCAAGAACTGGGAAGCAAAGACTGGTTAGATAGCAGCTGAGGCCACAGAGGTCAAGCTTATT
>CAYMXK010000711.1:0-1674 GCA_964393915.1 uncultured Prolixibacteraceae bacterium | reverse complement strand
GGCAGGGCTGAATTCAACGAACTGCATGCCCCGGAACAGGCAAGTGTTGACACCATGGGAAACTCCATTCATTTCATGACAAAAAATATGGGATACCCTGTGCCATGGAAAGCACCCGGGTGGGCCACAAAATACGAGGATGCCAGCTATTTTTATGAACAGGGCCGGCTGCCAAAGGACGAAAGGGGCGGTTTCTGGTGGCTCGAAATTGGCGTACCCTACCATACAATATACGACAATGAGGCCATTCGTCATGAACTTACCAAACATGCGCTGGGTGTTTGGGACTGGATGAAAAACCACGATCCGGTGATGAAGGAACGGTGCAGGAATTATGCACTTGACTGGATAGGACAGGTACCCGGAAAAAGGGAAAGCAGGCGTGTGATGGGTGAATATTTTATGACCGAAAACGACATTCAGGATAAAACTGTTTTTGAAGATGAAATTGCCTTTGGAGGCTGGTTTGTCGATCTGCACACTCCCGGCGGCCTGCTGGCGAAGAGTTCCGAACCGACTTCAACCACCCATGGTCAGGAATACTGCACCTTCGATGAATATTCTGTAATGTCCTACTGCGGACCATATGGTATCCCACTCCGGACTTTAATTGCCAAAGATGTGGATAATCTGATGATGGCAGGCCGGAATGTCAGCGTAACCCATGCGGCACTGGGTACCGTCAGGGTTATGGGAACAACAGCGCTGATGGGACAGGCTTGCGGTACTGCAGCAGCAATGGCCCTTGAAAAAAGGATTGGCATTAAAGAGGTCCCGGTTTCTGCCATCAGCGAAGTGAAGCAAAAATTGCTGCGCGACGGCTGCTTCCTTCTGAACAACAGGAATGAAGACGACCATGACATTGCCAGGAAAGCCAGGGTAACTACCAGCAGCGAAGCACTTATGCACGGAGCCGGTCCGGAAACCAAGGGATGGCACGACGGATTAAAAATATGGAAAGACCAGCCGCAATATGGCATTGAACAACTGACAGTACAATTGGGACAGCTTATTGCCATTGGATCTGAAAACCTGGACAGAATATCCCTTTGCCTCAGCAATCTGAGCAGGGAGGTACAGTTGGTCAGGGCTAAAATATATAAGGTTACTGACATTTGGGATTATCGGGTTGAATCTTCGGCTCCATTGACTGAAACCATGCTGGAAGTTCCGTCCGGAGAAAATATTTGGGTAAATTGGGATGTTCAGCTCAGCAAAGAAAACGGATTACCCGTTAACCAGTTTATCCGGATCAACCTTGATCCCAACAAAAACCTGGAGTGGAAAATCGCCGGATGCATTATCCCGGGACATGTTGCCAGTTACCAGATCGGTAAAGACAAAATGAGGAGATTTGGCAACGGGGTGACCCTTAGTTTCAAAGTAGAGCCACCACAGCCTGTTTTTAAAGCGGTCAATGTAATCAACGGGGTAACCCGCCCGCACACATTCACCAATCTATGGAAATCAGATCCGGCCGACCCGGCTGATCCATGGATTGAACTTAGCTGGGAGGTAAATCAGAAAATCAATTCACTCGAGTTAACCTTCCCCGGCCATCTCCTCAGGGAGTACCATGCCTATAGTCCTTTCTACAGAGATCCGCAATGTCCTGAAAACTACACCGTCCAATATGTAAATAATGGCGAATGGTTAGAGATCTTAAGCGTGGAA
>CAYMXK010000710.1:0-1683 GCA_964393915.1 uncultured Prolixibacteraceae bacterium | reverse complement strand
AACCTGTCGTTTGACGATCTTGTAAATGGCAGCGGCCCGCATCAGGGATATTCAACGCTTGAGAAAAACGGTGATGTGATAATTTCCAAATGGGAAGGGCAGATTGTCACCCTCCTGTCAGCCGAAGGACTTCCCATACCAGGTTTCGGAGGCACCATGCGCTGGATTAAAGCAACAGGGCATTTCGCCAACATGGTGGGAAACGGCACCTATAAAGGCCACTTTACCTCTGAAACATCCTATGATGTTGAGTGGGAAGGTGAATACTGGATTGAAAAATAAATCAGGTTCCCTGATAAGCAGAATCGTAAATATCTGTTAAAGAACCGGATGATACCCCTTGGTGAAATAGGCCGAGCCGTTTTTTGCATCTTTTAAAGCCTGAATATAGGTCAGCGCTACTTCCTCCGCAGTAGCACAGCCCGCAGGATCCATTCCCATTGCCACAGCCGTTTCATCAACCAAGGGAGGATGAACAATGACAACCCGCTTTCCATCTGTGGTTTCAGTTGCCACTCCCCTGGTAAAACCTTCAAGGCCGGCATTTACCATGGCAATGGCCGAAGCTCCGGGCCAGGGATTGTAGGCAAATATGCCACCGGTGAGGATGATCACCGCACCGGGATTCAGATACGAAAGAGCTTTCTGCACCAACCTTACCTGCCCCATTAACTTGCTGTTCAGGGTATAGCTGAAGTTCTCCTCCGAAAGATCTGACAATGCAGCAAAAGCAGCATTTCCCGCAGCACAGACCACGGCATCGACCTTACCCGTTTGTTTCAGAAATACATCAACCGTTGCAGGATTCTCGAGATCAACCTTCATCTGGGAACTCCTGGAGGCACCTACTACTTCATATCCCTCATTTTTTAACGCCGTGACAACAGCCCGGCCAATAGTGCCCGTAGCACCAATTACTATCGCTTTCTTCATATAAAATTTTATGAGATTTTTGTCTCACAAATATAAATATAAAATTTGGAAGTTTCCAAACTTTATGCGACATTTGTCTCATGAAACAACTTTCTCTCCATAAAGGAAGGATTAAGCAAAAGCTGAATACGCGGTCAAACATCCTGGATGCAGCAAAAAGACTGCTTGACAAAAACATTGATTTCAGCCATGATGATGTTGCCTCAGAAGCGGGATTTTCCAGGGCAACAGTTTACAGGTATTATTCTGATATAGAATTATTAAAGCTTGAAACCTTACTGGATTTTCAAACGAAAATATCCATCCGTGACCTTGAAGTAATGCAAGGCGGCAGCTTAACGGACTCTGTTTTTCAGATCCAGGACTATTTCAATAAGCTGGCTCAAAACAATGAGCCTACCTTCCGGATGTACTTAAGCCATGTGCTAAAGGAATCGGTTAAACCCAACCAAACCAGAAACCTACGTGGAGCAAGGCGGATAAAAGTCCTCGAAGAGGTGCTCGCTCCTGTCACTACTGAAACCAACATGAAGACCATTCAAAAATTCATAGTTATCGCCACTCTGCTAATGGGTATCGAATCACTGATAGTGACCAGGGATGTATGTAATATGAACACCGCCCAGTCGGATGAAATTTTAAAATGGGGCCTCGAAATGGTAATTCAGGGAATGTTGCATTCTACGGATGGCATTAGCCTCAGTCAGAATTACCCCGCCCCTGCCAAATGATTTTTCATTTTTCGACAAA
>CAYMXK010000709.1:0-1687 GCA_964393915.1 uncultured Prolixibacteraceae bacterium | reverse complement strand
GAATCTTTAAATGTGCGACATATCTGTGGAGTCAGATACAATATTCACTTCCCTGTTCTAAACATTAGAATAATTGGCAAATGATCGCTGTAGCCTCCAACGTACCTGAATCCCTCGTATGTCCTGAAAAGTTTTTGTCCGGCATATCGTTCATCTTTCTGAAAAAGGAAGGAAGCCTCAAGAATGGTTGCCTCTTCGGGTGTTGCATACAATTTACCTTTGGGTTTCAAAACGCTGCCGCTTACAATTATCTGGTCAAATATATTCCACATCGACTGATACTTGAGAGTTCCTTTGCCCTGTTTTAGCCATGCATAGCTTAGGTTATATAATTGTACAGGACCGCTGCCTGGTATCAGTGAAGCCTTCAAAAAGCGTGTCATACTCTCATCGTCTGGTTGATCGTTGAAATCGCCCATAATTACAATCAGAGGATTGCTGTGTTTAGCTTGAATGAGGTGGATTTCCTGCAATAATCTTGATGCAGCCTTTTGTCTTAGTCCTCGTGTTTCCATTAACCCACTGTAACGCGAAGGCCAATGATTAAAAAAGATGTGTACTGTATCCTGTCCGGCAAGAATTCCATAAACGTACAAAATTTCGCGGGTTGAAGGTATAGGTTCATCTTCAGGAACCGGAGAGAAGTACTTGTATTCAATTGGATTAAATACATCATCTCTGTAAAGAGCGGCTACGTCGATACCTCTTTCATCGGGTGAATTTTTATGTATGATTTTATACTTCCAATTTCTGATAGCAGGCTGATTTACCAGCCGTTCTAAAACATATCTGTTTTCAACCTCGCATAAACCAATAACTGCAGGTGGTTCCCAATTGCCTGTATTTGCAATGACTTTGGCAATATTATTTAATTTTTTATTAAACCGAAATGCACTCCAGCGCCTCTCACCTTGTGGTAGAAATTCTTCATCGGCGATCAAAGGATCGTTTTCTATATCAAAAAGGTTTTCGACATTGTAAAACATTACCGAAGCAACAGGTTTTCCGTTTTGTGCAGAAGAATTGAAGAGAATGAATAGGAAAAAAGGGAGAAACAAAAGATGAAGCCTTGTCATTGCTGTGGTTTTTTCTCAACGCGTTCAAAAGCTCCCAGATCAGGCCCGTCGTCGGCTGTGCGGTCAGCACCCTTTAAATCAAATGGAAAAAGTTTTGAATATATTACGCTGCCCCTATCTTTGGCAGGAGAAAGCGTATCCAGTTGAATATCAAGCTTTTTATAGGGATCTATAAATTTGGGATCAAAGTTCTTGCCTTTAAATACATTGTTGTAACGATTACGGTCTGATATATTGAAAGTATCGGGTACCTGAATTATACAATGATCAAAATAATAATTAAACAGGTTATCGGGTTGTTGCCCCAATTCAAGTTCAACAGGATTATTACCGTATATAATACTATTTCCGAAGTGTGCTTTTTTTAAATCCCCTTTAAATACATTCTCAGTTCCATCAGGTCTGGTATATTTTACCAGATTTGAAATAGTAAGTGCACTTGTTTTACGTGGTTTTGCAGAAAAGCCCCCCCAATAATTGGCAATAGTTGTATGGTAAAATTCATATTCGCCACCAACAAGTAATGCGGCAGCATAATAACCACAATTGGCGATCACAGTATTGTACGCCGTAATCTTCGATCTTAAGGCAAAAATACCTGCATAAGCCAT
>CAYMXK010000708.1:0-1701 GCA_964393915.1 uncultured Prolixibacteraceae bacterium | reverse complement strand
TTTTCACTGGTCACCTTTCCGGCTACCAACAGGGTGATTTGGTCACCGGCAGTCTGCATCATTTCCTTAATTACCCGGGCACCCTCCCTTGCAGTGGGATGTCCGCCCGAAGTGAGAATCCGCGTAATCCCTTTGATAGTAAGGAGTTGCTTTACTCCATCCACCGGATTTTCCATCACATCTATTGCTTTATGAAAGGTTACCGGAAGGGGAGAGGCGGCTGCTGCCAGGCGGCGGGTATTATTGACATCCACCTCGTTGCCGGAAGTCAATAAGCCAAGGACAATCCCGACAGCTCCCAGTTTTTTGGCCATTGCGATCTCGTTTTCCATAGTTTGCAGTTCCTCCTCCGAATAAACAAAGTTGCCTCCCCGTGGCCGTATCATAACCATGACCGGAATAAACAATTCAGAACAGGTTTTCTCTATCAGTTCCGGTGACGGTGTCAACCCGTCGAGTTCGAGATGGGAGCACAATTCAATGCGGTTTGCCCCGTTTTCCTGCGCTTTCAGCGCTTCTTCAAAAGTCTCAACACATGCTTCACGTATCATAGTAGTCAGTAATCAGGATGCAATAATACGAAATTTGAGTATTGGGCAAAGGCAACCTGAAGGCAGGAATCGGGTCATTCGGTGAAAATGCATTAGCTATTTTGTGAAAACCCGGCTATGCCCGAGCAATTCCATCACCCGTTCCATCTTTTCCTCCAAAGGCTGATAACCGTCGAGCCAGTGAATTTGCGTCCCCTGTCGCTCCATGCGCCTGAACCATGTCATCTGGCGCTTGGCAAACTGGTGTATGGCCGTATTGAGTTTATCAACCATATTTTCATATGTGAGATCGCCGGTCAGGTAGTTGGTAATGTATTTGTATTCAAGTCCGTAATAGAGCAGATCATCGGGTGTCAGTCCGGAATCGAGGAGCCGCCTCACCTCTTCCACCATTCCTTCGTCAAGGCGGTCGTGCAATCGTTTGGTTATGCGTTTCCGACGGGACAGGCGGTCGAATTTCAATCCGACCACCAGGCTGTTTAAAGGAGGCATCTGGGTGTCGATCTCCTTATTTTCTGCATAAAACTGTTCTATTTCAATAGCCCGTATGGCCCGTTTTTCAGTCTCAATATCGGTAATGTTGTGCAGCTTGGATTTGTAGCTGGCCAGGATTTCCGTCAGCTCCCCGAGCGATTTTCCTTCAAGTTCCTGTCTCAGGGCGTCATTCACGGGTACCCGGATCAACCGGTAATTGTCCAGTACCGCTTCCAGATAGAGTCCGCTGCCCCCGCAAAGTACAGGGAATTTCTTCCGTTGCTGCATGCTGTTAAACACTTCCAGGAAATCACGCTGGTATTCATATACATTGTATTGATAGCCGGCATCCACCAGGTTGATCAGATGTACCGGCACCGTATGCCCGTTGACCACATAATCGGCCATGTCTTTACCTGTTCCGATGTCCATTCCCCGGTAAACCTGCCTTGAATCGGCCGAAATGACCTCCCCGTTGAGCCGGGCAGCAAGGTGGGCAGCCAGTTGAGTTTTCCCCGATGCCGTTGTCCCCAGGATAGTTAGTAAATTGTAAGGGTTCATTTAATTCCGGTTTTTTTGTAAAGGTAAAATTTTTTGGGGAGGTTATCGTTATTTGCGGGCTGGCTCTTTTTTACCAGAGGGTCAGGTTTGTCGCTGTTGCCATATTCTGGCCGTT
>CAYMXK010000707.1:0-1708 GCA_964393915.1 uncultured Prolixibacteraceae bacterium | reverse complement strand
TGTGGTGAATAGAAACGAACTTAATTTTGCCATAGTCTTTAAAAGTGATATGTTTCCTCAAGGGTAAATGGTGGTTTGTTTGGCAGCACTTCGGCATAAAAGCCAAGCTGTTTAACTAACCGGATAACTTCGGATGAATTTACAGCACCTGTAATGGGTTGGATTCTAAGAATCCGGTCACAATCCTGAAGATCGAAGTTAATCCGGTAGTGCTCATAGGCTTGTTGGATGAACATCTTCAATATGGTTGCCTGGCTTTGGCAGCAGATGTCTGTTTTGAATACTTCAACCATAAGCAATACGGGAATTTTTTATTCTGAGCTTCATTCTAATCGAACCATGCACAAGACATCTTCACCTTTGTACCATTCAATACAAGGAAAGGCAGTATCGGGTCGGGCATCACCAAGTCTGCGAAAAGTTTTGCCAATGCTGGATTCATCCCGTTTCCAATTCGTCAGGTATTCCGTCAGGTATTTTCCTTTTTGGATGATGAAAGCCTCACATCCGCTGGCCAGGCCTTCATCCGGGTGTAGCGCAAGAGCTGCCGCCCGGTAAATCATTTTACCCGACTCATCCTGGTACGCAATACCAAAAAAAGTTCGACCCTGCTGCCCGGGTAATTTACTGATTAAGGTCGTAAAGGCCTTGTCAATTTCGTTGGGAAAAGATTCTGCCGTAACACACAGCGTAATCAAATCATGGGGCAATTCATAAACTTCCATTTGTATCAGTCGTACCAGCTTTAGGGCAAACTTACCTATACTTCGGAAAAAGTTGGGGGTGTATTTCCGGCATTTCTGGGGGTTGATCGCGACAATTCAATGCTGTAGTTTTGATCAGTAAAAATTTTATCCATGAAGCACTTATCGATACTGGTACCGGAGGGCGATTGCAGCCTGGTGAATATAGAGGGCACACATCAGCTCTTTACCGAGATTAATAATTTCCTCGTCCGGCAAGGAAGGCCTCCCTTGTTTAACATTCAATTGATTGGATTAACCCGTGAACCAAAACTGAAGAAACGTTTTTTCAGTGTACTGCCGGATGCATTGATCGATGAAGTACAACACACCGATCTGGTTATTGTGCCGGCATTACAGGAAGCCGATATGCAAGGTGCATTAGAAAAAAACAAAGCCTTCATCCCCTGGCTGGTTAAACAATACAACCAGGGCGCTGCTTTAGCCAGCCTTTGCCTGGGATCATTCTTACTGGCTTCAACCGGGTTGCTGAACGGCCGCAAATGCTCCACCCACTGGATTGCAGCTAACGATTTTCAAAAAATGTTTCCGGAAGTTCAGCTTGTGCCTGATAAAATTATTACGGATGAACAAGGCATTTATTCCAGTGGGGGTGCTTATTCTGCACTTAACCTGCTGTTGTACCTGGTTGAAAAATATGCCGGGCGCGAAATGGCCATCCTGTGCGCTAAAATATTTCAGATAGAAATTGATCGCGACACGCAGTCGCCTTTCATTATGTTCCAGGGACAAAAAGATCATGCCGATGACGTGGTTAAAAAAGCACAGGTGTATATTGAAACCAATTTCCAGGAAAAGATCAGCGTAGACCAAATTGCCTCCATGTTTGCTCTGGGCCGGAGAAATCTTGAGCGCAGGTTTAAGAAGGCCACGTCAAACTCGGTTGTTGAATACATGCAGCGCGTGAAAATTGAAGCCGCAAAGAAAAACCTGGAAGTATCGCG
>CAYMXK010000706.1:0-1713 GCA_964393915.1 uncultured Prolixibacteraceae bacterium | reverse complement strand
CAACTACAGACATTTCTGTAATCGATGCCATCGACTTTAAAGTATATCCGAATCCGTTCAATAATGAACTGAACATTGACAACTACGACAAATTGACCAGGGTAACTCTTACCAACATTGCTGGTCAGCGTGTTATAGATGTACAATATCCTGAGCGAGTTATCCGCACTGCTAATCTGGTTAGCGGCGTTTACGTTGTGACTTTGTTCAACGAAAACGGAATTGTTAAATCAGAGAGGATTGTTAAGAGGTAGTACCGAATTGATTGATTAAAAAGGGGGAGTTTTACTCCCCCTTTTTTATTGGAATTTTTTCGGGTTATTCATCTGTTTTAGTTGGAGACTCGCGCTGAAATGCCTTTTTTTACCATTCTAAAATTCTTATTTTTACGGCTAAATTGAATATTATACTACTATGGATAGTTTACTTCAACATGTTTCCATTCGAAATTTTAAAGAAGATCCAGTTCCGGAAGAATTGCTTGAGCAGCTTTTAAATGCTGGTATTCGTGCGTCTACCACTGGTAATATGCAATGGTACAGCATCATCGTCACCAAAGATGCAGAGATGAAAAAGAAGCTTGTTCCTTTGCATTTTAATCAGAACGTCGTCAGAACAGCCCCTGTAATTCTGACATTTTGTGCCGATATTAACAGGTTCAACCTTTGGTGCACCCAAAATATTGCGGTACCCGGCTATGATAATTTTATATCCTTCTTTAACGCCGCTACGGATGCTTTACTTGTCGCCCAAAATGTTTGTATTGCTGCTGAAAATGCAGGACTTGGAATTTGTTACCTGGGAACTACCATATACAATGCACCTGAAATGGTAACGCTGCTCAACCTGCCACAGCATGTGGTCCCTGTAACGGCCGTAGCGCTGGGATGGCCCGCAGAACGGCCTGAGCTTACCGACAGGTTGCCATTAAAAGCTGTTGTTCATAATGAAACCTATATGGATTACACCAGTGAAACTATAAAGGATATGTATGCGGCTAAGGAAAGCCTGGCGTCTTCTGTCAGATTCGTAAATGAGAACAAAAAGGAAACTTTAGCCCAGGTATTTACCGATGTCAGATACAAAAAACCTGATAATGAATTTTTCTCGTCGAAATATCTTGAATTAATAAAAGAGCAGGGATTTCTGATGTGATGTTATATCCTGTCCCGTTTTTTTATCCATTTATAAAAGTAGTATTTAAAAGGAGAGGTATATTTTAATTGCTTCCATGGCCGGCTGCTGTGCGGCAGGTGTGTTACCTCGGTCCTTTTTGAAATGTAATTCCGGTACCCCAGTTTTTTTGACTGCCTGCTGATAAATATATCAAACCAATCTTTTTTATCCGATAACTCTTTAAAATTATAGGTAAGCAGGTAATCCTCCGATATAAGCGTGCAGCAAAAACTCAGGCTTCTTTTGGTGTCTTCTATTCCTTTTCCGGATTTCTTTTCACTGGAATAGGGAAAATTGTAGTTACCTTGTCTGTCGACGGTTATGGCACCAATCAGCCCCGGCTTTTTTAATCTTGCGTGCATTTTTATCAACTCATCAATAGTATCTTCCTTTATTATCACGTCCGATTCAATAATAATTAAGGGTACTTTCATCTCCAGCGCTTTTTGCTGAGCCATTTGCAATACAAGGTGGTAGTTTGGCGAAGGATGATCGGTAATATCTTCCAGATGGACCAGAGCGTATTTAAATAAGTCC
>CAYMXK010000705.1:0-1728 GCA_964393915.1 uncultured Prolixibacteraceae bacterium | reverse complement strand
ACACTAATCCTGAAAATCCTCTAATCCTGCAAATCCTGATCCAGACAATTGAGCTATTAATACAAAACAGACAAATATGATTTCAAAAACAAACTTAATTCTAATCCTTCGCAACTGGAAACGGAATAAAATCCTTTCTTCAATCTCCATTCTGAGTCTGGTAATCGGGCTTGTGTGCAGTAATTTATTAATTGCATTTGTGGCCAACGAGTGGCAAATATCGGAGGGAAGCCCTGATAAGAACCGAATATTCCTTCTTAAAAGCGACAATCCGATGGACGAACAAAACAAGGAAAAAACCTCCTTTATTTTGCCAAAACTGCCTCCACTTATAAAAGAACGATACCCTGAGGTAGAAAACTATTGCCGTTTTCAAAATGTCGATGACAATTCAGTTTTTGAGGCTGGTGATTTTATATCTGACAAAATATTTTTTGTCCGCACCGATAAGAACCTCAGCGACTTCTTCAACCTTCCGTCATTGGCGGGCAATGTGGAGAAAACCCTTTCAAATCCGGGCGAAGCAGCAATAACAACCAGCATTGCAAAATTAATTTTTGGCAGTACCGACGTTCTGGGAAAATCGTTTACGGTGGAAGAAAGAGACGTGAAAAGTCTGTACAAAATTACATCGGTCATCGACGACTCTAAAACCGCCTCTTTCCTGAAATTTGATATACTCCTCCCTCTTAATTTAAATACCTATTTTGGAGGAGTAACCTTTGTCAAACTCGACGCGGAAACCTCGTCAGCCTCTGTTTTGGCAAAAATGAAAGACGATAGTAAAATATTGCCGAGACTGACTGAAACATGTCAGTATTACCTTCAACCATTGACTGACGTGTATTTCGACACCAGCGAAACACAAAGCAGTTGGAAATTCATGATGCACCGCGACAAATCGTTTCTCTATATCAGCATCATTGCAGCTATTGCAATTTTACTTATTTCCAGCTTCAATTATGTTAATATGTATTTAGTGCGTATTTTTAAGAATGAAAAAAATACCTGCATCCAAAAAATGCTCGGCGCTAACGAAAATCAGTTGCGCCTCCAGCTCCTCAGCGAAACATTTTTAGCCGTTGTAGCCGCGTTCCTGCTTTCATTCGGTTTTGTAGTTTTGCTTATCCCTGTTTTCAATTCCATTTTTAGAGCACATATTTCGGTAGCTTTCCTTGCCACTGGAAAAGTCGTTGCAGGTTACCTGATTCTGATTCTGCTGCTGACGGTTATCCCATCATCTTACCTGCTTTTGCGCATCGGGAGAAGCCCGTTTTCCCATTTATTCAAAACCAACAGTCCCCATTTTAAAACGCGCATTGCCAACAGTATGGTGGCGTTGCAGTTTACCTTCTCTATTATTTTGATAATCGGTGCAATGCTGTATTCGAAACAGTTACATTTTATTTCAAAAACCGCAAACATCGACAAAAACATTATCGAGATTAACGCCAATGGACTTCCTTCGCTAAAACTGAAGACTTTCAGGAACGAAATTACACGGTTAAACGGAATCAATTCAGCTACCATCTCCAGCACTGGTTTTCTGAACGCCTGGACAATGTTGGGCGACGACAATGTTGCTATTCTATCTTACAACTTTGACAGCGATTTCATGAAGACACACGGCTTTACCCTGAAAAGCGGTGAAGGATTTTCGGAAAACGAACCCTCTGGCGGGAAACAAATACTTGTGAATGAAACATTCGTAAAAAAATTCGGGATCAA
>CAYMXK010000704.1:0-1729 GCA_964393915.1 uncultured Prolixibacteraceae bacterium | reverse complement strand
GAGATGCTGGAGCCACGTGCCCGTGATTCCTTCTTTCGATGGAATTTTTTCGATTCAGTTCTTGATCAGCGGGAGTATTTCTCCTCTTTCGGATTTGAGGAAAATGCCCTTCGGACGTTGTCTGAATTTCCGGAATTGAAAAAGCAGCTCGAAGAGCAGCGCGCAGGCAATCCTGAATTTGCAGGGAACCATCGTGCGCAACTTCAGTTTATATACGATAACTCCCCCTGGCTGGAGAAAACCTGGAAGCGGTACCCTGTTGGACGGATATTCGGGGAAAAGTAGTTGATAAAAGTATGGGTTACAAAGAGATAGACTTAAAACTTCCGACTGATTTCGATGATCAGTTATTGAGGGACCGGATTAAGAAAGAGCTGAGGCTCAGTAATTTTACTTTCCGTATTTTAAATAAAAGCCTGGATGCACGCAAAAGCAGCTTTATTCACTGGTTAACGCGCGTTGCGGTGGTATCAGACGAAATAAAAGGTGGAATTGCAGAAAATGAACCGGAACTCGTCATTTCTCACCGGAAAAGACAGCAGAAAGCAATCGTTCTGGGCAGTGGCCCGGCCGGGTTTTTTTCTGCGTGGGTACTTCAGCGGGCAGGCTTCGAAACCACCATTCTCGAAAGGGGTGCTGAGGTGGAAAAGCGCGACCGGGGCATACTTCAGTTTGAGCAATCAGGGGTATTCGACCCGGTTTGCAATTACGCTTTCGGGGAAGGTGGGGCAGGAACCTTCAGCGATGGCAAGCTCACTTCGCGGTCGAAGCATATTTCGCTGGAGAAGAGGTTTATTCTCAACAGTTACATACGGGCCGGTGCACCTGCCGAAATTGGTTACATGACCCAACCACACGTTGGCAGCGATAATCTGAAGATTATTGTGAAGAACCTGCGGCGGGAATTTATACAGATGGGGGGAACCATCCTCTTTGAAACCATGCTGGAAGACCTGGTTGTAGTGGACGGACGGGTGAAGTCGGCCATAACCTCTGCGGGAGTTCTGGATGCAGAAGTGTTTGTGCTGGCACCGGGCCATTCATCTTATGAGACCTACCGTATGCTGATCAGGCGGGGAGTTCCGTTCCGCACCAAGAATTTTGCATTGGGTTTCAGGGCCGAACACCCCCAGGAGATCATTAACCGCGGACAGTGGGGCCGTGCAACGCTGCCGGGCGTTAAGGCAGCAGAGTACAGGCTGACCTCCAACCGCGACGGCCGCCAGCCGGTATTCACCTTCTGCATGTGTCCGGGTGGAATGGTCGTGCCGGCTACCGCCTATGCCACAACCAATATCGTGAACGGAATGAGCCTTTACAAACGAAACGGGCAGTTTGCCAATGCCGCCTGCGTGGCCGGAACTCACCCCGATCAGTTAACAGGACACGAAACATCGGCCTTGGAGGCACTTGAATGGATCCAAAAACTGGAAGAGAGTTTTTACACCTACAGCAACAGCTACCAGGCGCCGTTTGCCAATATATCTGACTTTCTTAAGCGGCGGACCAGCAGCAGGATGCCTGAAACGAGTTACCCTCTGGGACTTGTCGCGGCACCCATCTGGAACATGGTGCCTGAAGCTGTGGTAAATTCTATTGCAGAAGGACTGCAGGATTTCAGCCGCAAGCTCAAAGGCTATGAGGAGGGAATTTTGCTTGGATTGGAAAGCAAAACCTCGGCACCTGTTCAGGTTATCAGGGATGAAACCGGAAAGTGCGAGGGATTTGA
>CAYMXK010000703.1:0-1741 GCA_964393915.1 uncultured Prolixibacteraceae bacterium | reverse complement strand
GACAGAAGTATCTACCCTGACGATCTGAAATATTATGACATTGAGCACATGGCACCCCATTTCCCTGATCCTTTCAGGTTCAATACTTTTGGAAACCTGCTCGAATGCCCGGGCATGAACCTTAAGGATGGTACCCTGGCAGGGGAGGGCAAAAAATTTGATATCCGCATTCATGCCCTTACCATGCAGACACCTCAACCCGAAGTATGGATCGAAACCATATCGAAGCAGGCATCCGAACCTGTTGATACCAGGGAGGCCTGGAAGGAGCACCTCTCCTGGTGGGAGACATTCTGGAACCGCAGCTGGATTGATGCAACCGATATTACCGTACCTGCCGCTGAGCAGGGCAAACTGAACGGCGAAGCTTCTGCTGAGGGTACGCGTGAAGAAACTGACGGAGCGGCAATTGTGGCCCAGAGCTATAATGTTTTCAGGTTCCTGATGGCGTGTCAAAGCCGTGGCAGGGTACAGTCAAAATTCAATGGCGGCCTGTTCACCCAGCAGTTAAAAGTTGCGGAGAATGACCGGAACAGAGATCGCCGGTCAGGTGGCCTGATGCAGAAGGATGACATTTTTCTGACGCATGAGGATGACCGGTTGTGGGGCCGCAGGTTCACCTACCAGAACCAGAGGCTTCTTTACTGGCCCCTTCTTTCCAGCGGTGATTTTGAAATGCTCCAGCCATTTTTTAATTTTTACTCCGATCTTTTACCGATGCGGAAAGCTGTTACCAAAGCCTGGTTCGGTCACGATGGTGCCTATTACCGTGAGAACGTTGAACCTACAGGTGCCGAGCGTGATAACGGCATGGACGGAAAACCGCCGAAGCGAAATCCGGGAGAGGCATCGACCTATTACCACGACTACTATTTTACATCAGGCCTCGAAACGCTTGCCATGATGCTTGACTATGTAAACTACTCCGGCGACGGTTCGTTCCGGGATAATGTCCTGTTGCCATTTGCCAGGGAAGTGCTGCTGTTTTTCGATCAGCATTATGCCCGCGGTGCCGATGGCAAACTACGTCTCGACCCGGCCATGGTGGTAGAAACCTGGTGGCTGGCTGTCAATCCTTCGCCAGATGTGGCCGGGTTGCAGTTTTGCCTGGACGAACTGCTGGCTATGAAAGCCGGAACCCCTGATGATATGCAGTACTGGCAACGATTCAGGAGTGAAATTCCGGAGGTACCGTTACATACCATTGATGACAAAATTGCGATAGCCCCGGCAGAAACCTGGGATATTAAAAGAAATTCCGAGAACGGAGAGTTATACCCGGTATTTCCTTTCCGCTGTTTTGGACTGGGCCTGGGGACTGCTGATATTGTCGACTGGACCATGAGGAACCGGACCCATAAAGATGCATTCAACTATGCATGCTGGACGCAGGATCAGATTCACTGGGCATATGCCGGAAATGCCGAGGAAGCTGCCGAAGGACTGGTTCACCGTTTCCGGAACGCATCCACCATGTGCAGGTTCCCTCTATATGGCAAGGAAGGACCCGATTCTTGTCCCGACCTTGACCATTTCGGTTCCGGTTCTGTGGCTCTTCAGCGAATGCTGGTACAGGAAGCCAATGGGAAAATTCTCCTGTTACCCGCATGGCCTGCGAAATGGGATGTAGATTTTAAACAGTATGTCACCGGTGGGGCTGTGATATCAGGCCGGGTAAAAGACGGCAAGCTTGTAAACTGGGATATACTCCCCGCTGACAGAAAAAGTGATGTGGTGGTGT
>CAYMXK010000702.1:0-1743 GCA_964393915.1 uncultured Prolixibacteraceae bacterium | reverse complement strand
CGGAAACTTTGCTGCCCCACCAGTTGTTGCCTGGATCATAATCCTTTGACAGATAATTCATGCGCTGGGCTTCCAATTGCGGTAACCGCACGTTTTCAATCCGCTCAAGGTGCTGTCTTTCCAATTCCGGATTGTATTCAGGATCCTTTTGAGGGAAACGTGCATTTACACTTTGCAGATATTCTTTCAGCCTTCCCCCTAATTGCCTGACTATCTCCGGATTATCAGCGGCTAAGTCGGTGGTTTCCTCCAGCCCGGTTTTGAGATTGTACAGTTCTTCCCTTCCATCTTCATAATAATGGATCAGCTTCCAGTCCCCCAGCCTGATGACAGAAGAAGGCTCACCTCCCTGGTTTCCGTAATGCGGATAATGCCAGATCAGGGGCCGTTCCGGGATTTTATTCCCTGAGAGTACAGGCACCAGGCTGACTCCGTCGTTGTGTTCTTCAGGCCTCAGGTCTGCGCCTGCCAATTCTAAAAGAGTGGGATAAAAATCGGTACCTGTAACAGGAACATCAGATTTCCTGCCGGAATTATCCAACCAGGGAACTTTGACCAAATAGGGAACCCGCAAACCTCCTTCAAACTGGTATCCCTTTCCGGCACGAAGTGGAAGGTTTGATGTGGCAAATGCATCACCCGCAGCCACTCCCCCGTTATCTGAAGTAAATATAATGATGGTGTTCTCAGCCAGTCCAAGATCGTCCAAAGCCTTAAGAACCAGACCCACTGCGTCGTCCATGGTTTCCACCAGTCCGGCATAAACCGGATTGTCCTGCACCTGCCTGATAGGCAAAAAATGCCCCATCTCAAATCCGGTTTCAGCAATGCCCATATCTTCTGCCTTTTGACGGTACTTCGCCCACTTTTCCTCGGTTGTTTCAATGGGTGAGTGCACCGCATAAAAAGAGAGGAAAGCAAAGAAGGAGGTGTCTTTATGCTGTTCCATAAATTTTACAGTCTCAGCGGCCAGCCGCATGGTCAGGCTCTCACCGTCGGGACCGCTGGGCAGGCTGGGGTTTTCCCACGGGGCGTAAAATCCACCTATCGGACTCCCCTTATCCCAACCACCTTTATTGATATCGAATCCATGGTCTTCGGGCCACGAACCTTTTCCCCCGATATGCCATTTCCCGGCATAAAATGTCTTGTATCCTGCCTCCTTCATGGCTTCCGGCAAGCTGGTGTATTCATGTGGAAGATGACGCACATAATCAGGCGGGAGCAGCTGGGTGAACCTGTTGGCTTTACGCCAGTTTTCGCCTGTGGCGGCACCAATCCAGTCGGTTATGCCATGCCGTGCGGTAAACTTTCCCGACATAATGCTGGCCCTCGACGGACTGCATACCTGGCAGGCTGCATACCCATCGGTGAATACCATGCCTTCATTGGCAATTCGGTCTATATTGGGAGTTTCGTAATACCTGCTCCCCATACAACTGAGATCGTGGTAGCCCAGGTCATCGGCAATTATGAAAAGCACATTGGGCCTTTTGGCTTCTTCTGCCTTTTTCTGGCATGCCCCAATCGAAAGCAAAGATAAAACTGCCGCTGCAGTGGTATAGTTATTCATATCCTATGATTTAAATGTCGAAATTAATAATAAATAAATCAATGTCGTTAAGTTAAGAATGATTCATGATTTTCAACCTACTCTTAACCACAAAGTGAGCACAAATAAACACAAATATAAAGTCCTCATATACATCACTTTGTGTGCTTTGTGAAATACTTGGTGCCCTT
>CAYMXK010000701.1:0-1750 GCA_964393915.1 uncultured Prolixibacteraceae bacterium | reverse complement strand
GTGCGAAGAATATTGGAAATAAGTACTGTATCGCCTTCCAGTAATCCAGACGTTATCAATGCTTCTGATTCAGAGCGGTTACCGATTTTTACGGGCGTCATTTTCGCCACACCATTCTTTATTGCATAAACAGAATATCCGTTATCACTTGCCATCAAGGCCTGTGACGGAAGGAAGAATCCGGATACCTGCTCATGGTAGACCGGGAAGAAAATTTTTACCGACATGCCGGGCTTCAGCCTACCGTTGTTGGCATGTATTGCGTATACGGTAATGCTACGGGTATTCGCATCCACACCGGCCTCAGTGGCAGTAATGGTGGCCGATAATTTTTCGGTTAATGAGAAAGTAGTGAAACTGATTTTTCTGCCGGGGCGAAGGGCATCGGCATATTTCTCTGACACAGCAAACTGAATCTTAACTGTTCCCTGTTCCTGCAAGGAAACAAGCGTCATACCCGGAGCAACAAGCGCACCTTCATGAACTTGTGTAATGCCGGTTTTTCCGGAGAATGGTGCACGCAGACTCGTTTTGCTGAGTTCAACCTGCAGCAATTCGAAGGTGGCTTGCAAGGCCTGAAGCCTGGAGTATGCTGCATCGTATTCTTCTTGTTTTACCGTTTCGGTTTTGAGCAAGGTCGCCAGGCGTTCTTCATTCAATTTGGCGAGGCCCAGTTCGGCCTGCACTTGCTTCATACGAGCGAGGATGTCAGCATCATCAAGTTTGTACAGCAGTTGCCCTTTCTGAACAAGACTTCCGTCCTGAAAATGGATGGAGATTACCTTTCTCGACAATTCACTGGCAATGGCTACCTCCCGATTTGGCAGGATGGATCCGGCTACGGTTTCTTCCTGGTCAATCGGGGTGGTTGTAACCACCTTAACATCCACCGGTAGTTTCTGAATTATCGGTTGGGAAGCTTCTGGATCGTTAGCGGCTTGCGTAGCGCAGGCCATGGATACTGCGCTTAATGCGGCAGCACCTAAATAGTTGTAAATGTTTTTTGTAAGCATAGTCTCATGATTTATGATGAGGTTGAAAACGACTATACCGGCTTTGGCGATTGGTACTTAAGCAGGGGGGATTTATATAGTTTATGAAAAAGTGCCCATTGACGGCACCTTTTCGGACGGGATTACGAACTATAATTTATTACCTTCTTTGTTTGTGCATCGACTGACATTTCTATTTTCTGTCATTCATCACATCCTATTGAAATTGTTACCCTATCTCACTGGTAATATAACAGTCGTAAGGGTGACCCCCTTGCTCCGCTAAGCTTCAGCGAGGAGGCGAAAATGGAAAAGAAATACAAGAGCTTGTCACCATCCTTCCCGGAAAAACTGATTGCGGAATACCTTGGGTATTTCAGCCGATTTCATGAGCAAAATCAAAAAGCGATTGAAGGACAACTAACATGGTTGAAGTGAATTATACAAATGGAGATTCAGTTGAATGGCCGGTTAACGGTTGTGTTGGAAAACGTAAGTCGGAAGTAGAATTTTTTCTGACTCAACCCGTAAAAGATGTAATATTTCTTACCACTCGTGCAATACTTCAGAGCTTGGGATCAGTGATTTTTGTTTTTGAATAAAATGTCTGAATAAAGCCGTAATGGACGACTTCAAATAGAGTTACTATTTGCCAGTATTGTTCAATAAGGCATTGGCCAATTTTTTTGACTAACAATAGGGGATATGGACTGTTTATCAATTTTTGGTGCCGATAAAATTCCATGGGATCAATTGGA
>CAYMXK010000700.1:0-1760 GCA_964393915.1 uncultured Prolixibacteraceae bacterium | reverse complement strand
CCGGGTTTCCGCCGGTTTTTCCCGGGCATTCCTGTAAGGTCATCGCCAAGGTCTTCGCGCGCTTCGTTGGCAAGGGCATTCAGCTGCTCTGCAATTTCGGGATAGAACTCCATCACATTGTATTGCTCACCCGGATCACGGCGCAGGTCAAACAAACCACCCTGGTGTTCGAAGTTCTCCATAGCCCTTCCGGGCATTCCATCGGCTCCCGGTTCAAATCCGGCATAGGTGCGCCCGGGATGTGGAAATACAAGTTTCCAGTTGCCATGTCTTATCGCCTCGAGGTTGTTGTTCCGGTAGTAATAGAGAAATGTTTCCCGCGGATGGGCATCCGTTTCTCCCATAAGAAGTGGCCGGAGACTGACTCCGTCGATTTTGCGATCTGGCAGATCTGCACCGGCAATGTCAGCCAAAGTGGGGAGAACATCAATCCCCGAAGCAAGGTTATTCATGACAACCCCACCGGGAAGGGTTCCTGTCCATCGCATCAGACAGGGTACCCGCTGTCCTCCTTCGAATGTCGTTCCCTTCCCTTCACGAAGTCCGCCCGAACTGCCGGCATGGTTGCCGTAATTCAGCCAGGGCCCGTTGTCGGAAGTAAAGATCACCAGCGTGTTCTCAGCCAGTCCCAGCTCATCGATTACCGAAAGTACCTGACCTACGCTCCAGTCGAGCTCCATCATCACATCGCCATACAATCCCTGCTCCGACTTTCCGGCAAACTTGTCCGACACAAATAGCGGCACATGTGGCATGGGATGGGCCAGGTAAACAAAGAATGGATTGTCCTTGTTCTTCCGGATGAAGTCGACAGTCCGCTCCGTGAATTGCGTTGTAAACTGCGACTGGTCCGGATTGGTGGCCACAACCTCCTCCCCTTCTATCAGCGGCAGGGGCGGATAGTAATTCTTGCCAGTGGGGTGGAAAGGCCACATATCGTTGGAGTAGGGGATCCCGAAATATTCATCGAACCCATGCTGCAACGGCAGGAATTCAGGCACATGTCCCAGATGCCACTTGCCATAGGCGGCTGTAGCGTAATTCCGCTTTTTCAGCACCTCGGCAATGGTTTCCTCTTCGGAATTTATGCCCATCTTGGCCGAATGGTCGAGGGCCCCGCGAAACCCGACACGGTTGGGGTAACAACCGGTGAGCAGTCCGATGCGTGAAGCACTGCAGACTGCCTGGGGGGAGTAGAAATGGGAGAAAAACACCCCTTCCCTGGCCATTTTGTCGAGGTTCGGCGTTTTATAGCCCGTTGCCCCGGTAAGGGTCAGGTCGCCGTAACCCATGTCGTCGAGGTAAATCACTACAAAGTTGACCGGCTTCACGGCATTTTCTGCACAACCGGAAGTAAGCGCTGCCAGGGCAGCCAGGGGAATCAGATTTTTCATAAGATTTGTTTTTTCCACGAATGCATAGAATTGAATGCGAATTTATACATATTGGAATTTTTTAGCCACGAATGCACGAATAAAGTATTTTATACTAATTGTATAATCTTGGTGAATCCTTCGTGCCTTGGTGCCTTGGTGGCTAAAAAAATCTTCGCCGCAAAAGAAAAGGCTTTTCGATGCAAGCTCACTTGATAAATATTCAATCATTATATTTTGGCTTTTCAGATTTCAGTAATTCAGGCTGAAAAGATACAAAAAAGTTGCCTTTCAATGAACAGAAAAATCTAATACACTAACATTGAATTATACACGAAACCTTCGAAAAAGCTAAACCGTATAAAAATATGTTGTCACAACCAATGG
>CAYMXK010000699.1:0-1763 GCA_964393915.1 uncultured Prolixibacteraceae bacterium | reverse complement strand
TTTCCATTCATGTGGATGCCCGCAGCGTAGGGCAGAATATCGATGTATTTTTTTACCACGATGAAAGGAGCAAAACAGGTGAACGGGCTGCTACGATATTAAAAAACACATTCGTGGAAAAATACAGGCGTCATCAACCCAACAGAGGTTACAAAGGAACAGTTTCGAACAGAAACCTATATGTTGTGCGCAATTCCATACCTGTTTCTGTATATATTGAATTGGGAAACATTCACCATTCACGTGATCAGCAGCGCATAATCAATCCTGACAACCGGCAAGCCCTGGCCAACTGGTTGACAGATGGTCTGCTGGAAGATTTTAAAACCAATAAATAATATACTCTCAGCGTTCTGCCATTTTGGCTTCAGGCAGTGATTTCAGCCAATTCCCGGCAATGTTTACCATATGGGATTTCTTCACTGCACCATAATCGCTGCAGGTAACATCAGCAAACATTTTTTCTGCCTCCTCATACTTGCCAGACTTATGATATGCAAGACCGAGGTTATATTTTACGCAAATATTGCTGACATCAGATCTGTTAAAACAACTCACAGATTTACCATAGCTTCCTTCTGCATAATGGATCATGCCCATCATGAAATTATAAGCTTCATTTTTTACGGGTAAAATTCCGGGATTCGATATTTCAGCATATTCCAAAGCTCTCTTTCTGGCTTTGTCAAGATCCATTAACTTAATTGCCCGGATACCATCCACAAAGGCAATATTTGCCTCAACCACATTGGATTCAGGAGTACGGGATTCCATGGTAAATTTGCGTTGCAAACTCCGGCTGGCGGCCTGCGACTTATCAGGAGTTATGTATAATCCATTGACCATTGAAATGAATGTGCAACAGAAATAGCAATTGTCAGAATCGCCGGCCAAAGGCATTCTGCGTTTGGCTGGCCTATGGTCTAATGAGGTAATGTCGATCTCTTCTCCCATGATTTTCCCGTTGCCCGGAAAAAGATAGGAAACCAGCTGCCTGTTAGGTTTCTCATTGCCCTCAGAAGCCAGCGCAGAGGCTTTTTTAAAATCACTTCTGGCAAGTTCAAACCTTCCCATGTATGTTTCAACGTATCCCCTTTTCGACAAGGCAATACCAGAAATAGGGTCGATTCTCAAAGCATTTGAGTAGGCATCATTTGCAAGTTCCAGATCGAGACTGGCCCGGAGCACATCACCATGGGAAATGTGAGCAGAAACTTCATTAGGTCGCAATTCAACAAACTTTCGAATATATTTTTCGGCAAGCGAAAAATCAGCAGGTTCGTTAAACAGCCAGGAAGCAGCCAGCGCGCGGTATCCCAGCGGGGACTCAGGTTCCAGCATTATGGCCTCATGTGCAAGATCCCTGAATTTTGAAAATTCACCATTCATTTGGTATTCTCCGGCCAAAACCAACAGGGCACGTGCACTATTGGGGTACAGTTCCGTTAACCGTTTAGCCAGCCTGAAGCGTTCATCTGAATCGCTATCAGAATAGGTAAGGGCAATGTCAATTAATATTTTTTCACCCTCACTGGCATAAGTGCGGAACCTCAAGGCTTGTTCGAGGTTGCTTTTCCATTCAGATTCAGATTCAGCGGTGTAAGCCTTGTAAAGCCACGCTGACGGGAACTTTTCGTCTTTTTGCAGGGCATTATCAAGCAGGAGGAGGGCATCACTTATTCTACCCATTTCATAAGCATCGCGCCCCTGTTCGAAAAGTAGTACAGCCTCGTCAGATGAACTGGTCACCGGAAAACCGGCCT
>CAYMXK010000698.1:0-1772 GCA_964393915.1 uncultured Prolixibacteraceae bacterium | reverse complement strand
ACAAAGGCTGGGATAAAATCCGGCAGGAACGCATGAAGCGGATGGTGGAAATGGGAATCATCGATCCGGAATGGAAAATGAGCGACCGCGATCCGGAAGTGTCGGCCTGGGAAGATATGGACCATAAAGAGTGGTGGGCTGCCACAATGGAAGTGTATGCTGCTATGGTCGACCGCATGGACCAGGGAATAGGAGAGGTAATTGCTATACTTGAAGAGACAGGCCAGTTGGAAAACACGTTGGTCCTGTTTTTAGCAGACAACGGGGGATGCGCCGAAGTTTTAACCGATAAATGGCCGCGGTCATTGCATTTTCCGGCACACCAGAAAAATGGAATGCCGCTGTTGAGGGGAAATGATGTTTCGGTGATGCCCGGCGGTGACGATACCTATATGAGTTATGGACGCGAATGGGCAAATGCCAGCAATACTCCCTTCCGTCTTTATAAACAAAACATTCACGAGGGAGGAATCTCAACACCACTGGTTGCACACTGGCCGGCCGGGATCAAAACACCGGCAAGGATAACCAGCCAACTGGGGCATATCATTGATCTTATGCCTACCTGTCTGGATATTGCCGGAGCAGAATACCCCGTCAGATACAAAGGGGAGAATATCATTCCTCTGGAAGGGCAAAGTTTGCGCCCCGTGTTTAATAACCAAACCTTCGAACATCATCCGATAGGTTGGCAACATGGAAAGAGCAGAGGATTTCGCGACGGGAAATGGAAGCTGGTATCCAGTGGCGATGACTGGGAGCTTTATGACATCGTGGCCGACAGGACAGAATTAAAAAACCTGGCTTCTGAATATCCTGAAGTAAGGACGGCGATGATTGAAAAATATGAAAAATGGGCCTCGCGCGTGGGGGTTGTAAACTGGAGAGAAAGGAGAAAATAGCATTGAAGAGCCTGGCAATTTTTAACCTGTTTTTGTTGGGAACCATTGGATGTTCAAATCTTGTGGAAAATCCGGAAAAGCCCAATATTATTTTCATCTTTACCGACCAGCAGAGTGCCAAAATGCTCAGTTGCGCGGGCAATCCTTATGTAAAAACACCCCACCTCGACAAGCTGGCGCAATCGGGTATCCGGCTGGAGCAAACCTTTGCCTCCAATCCGGTATGCGCCCCTTCGCGTTTCAGTCTGATGACCGGACTGATGTCTTCTCAGTTAAATGGAGAGGATAATATGTTAATGATGGGGCAGGATATTCCTCAGGAAATACTGGACAATTCTTTGGGAATGTTATTCCGGAATGCCGGTTACGAAACGGTTTACGGAGGCAAGGTCCATTTGCCGGGCCACGGTGGAAAAGATTTCTCAAATGATGTGTCGCAATACGGGTTCAGTGTATTAACAGATGATGACCGGGATGAACTGGCCGAAGTCAGCGCTCAGTTTATTAAGCAAAAGCATGACAAGCCATTTCTGCTTGTGGCCTCTTTCATCAATCCACACGATATTTGTTTCATGGTAATTAACGAAATGAGGAAAGGCCGTGACGAAAATCCCATTGGGGGCGTTGCCTGGGTAAAACTTCAGCAAGCCCTTCAAATACCTGACGGCGTTAGTGAAGACGAATTCTTCGACAACATCTGTCCCCCCTTACCTGATAACTTTGAACCTCCGGCCAATGAGTTTCCGGAAGCTGCCGGCTCGATTAAACCCCATGCCCAATGGGGACGCGACAATTGGGGAGAAAAGGAGTGGCGGCTGCACCGCTGGGCATATAAAAACCTGACAGAACTGGTTGACCGGAAAATCGGCA
>CAYMXK010000697.1:0-1773 GCA_964393915.1 uncultured Prolixibacteraceae bacterium | reverse complement strand
TAAGCGTGGAATGCGGAACAGTGGAACAGGCCATTAAAAGCTTTAACCATTTGTCCCCCCTTTTAAAAAATATGTAAGTTAAACGCTGGTGGACCAGCCTGTACAGGTCAAAGCTGAGCGGGATGGTACCATGTAGATGGTAAAAGGGATAATTCAAAACTCGAAAAAGAATTTCAAAAACATCAAATCGAAAAACATTAAAAAAAGGGAGATGGAAAGTTTAAATAACAATTTATCAAGAAGGCATTTCTTAAAAACCACATCGGTTGGAGCCGCCGGAATAATCATGGCTCCTACAATCCTATCATCGTGTGCCAAGGGTGCAAACGACCGTGTTTTGATTGCCAATATTGGTGTGGGATCGATGGGGATGGCGGTGCTGAAAAGCTGGCTTATGCCTGTTACATCTGCATACAATGTGGCCACATGTGATCCTTTTTTAACCAGGAGGAATGAGGCCGCACTTTACGTAAATCAAACCTACAAGGAACAAGGTATTCATGCGCCGGAATGTAAACCATATCTCGATTTTGAAGAGATTCTGGAAAGAAGCGATATTGATGCTGTTAATATTCATACGCCAGATCACTGGCATCTTTTGGCAGCAATAAAAGCAGCCCGTGCCGGCAAGCACATTATGCTGGCAAAACCATTGGGGTTAAGTTACCCCAATTATAAAATACTGGAAAAAGAATTAAAGCTTAACAATGTCCGGTTTCATTATGGTACTCAGCAACGGGCAATGAACCACATGAAAGTTGCAGTTGATATGGTCCTGGATGGTCAGATCGGCGAAATCGAAAAAGTCGAAGCCTGGGCACTCGGCCTGAATCCGGTTGAATCACCGACATGTAACGAAGTACCTGTTCCTTCTGATTTTGATTACGACAAATGGACCGGACCCGCTCCGTTGAATCCTTATTGTCCGGACCGGGTAACAAACAACAGTTCTTGGTTCCAGTGGGATTACAGCATCGGATTTTTGGCAGGATGGGGGGCACACCCGCTTGATATTATGATTTGGGCCTTAAAGGATAAAATGGATGGAGAATATACGTGTGAAGGTACAGGTAGATTCTGGGAACCAGGTGGCATTTATAATAACATACTCTCCTGGGACCTGAACTATGAATACACCACGGGTATAAAACTTCATTTTTTAAGCACTGATGTGGTTCACAAAAATGATATCTGGCATTACCGTAAAATAAAAGATAATAATTCCACCACTTTCTTTGGAAGCAAAGGATGGATTTCGGTGGGGAGAGGAAGTGCGGAGTCAAACGTCCCGGAAATTCAGAGAGTGTTTGATGAATTCCCCCGCAATGAAAAGGGAGGGATTATTGGTGACAGCAATAAAATGGGTCAGTTATTTATTGATGTAGTGCAGGGGAAAGTCAAGGAAACATGTCCGTTGGATGAGGCGATAATTTCGGACACCATCAGTCACATGGGAAATATTGCCATTAGAACCGGACGAAAAATTACCTGGGATCCGGTGGCAGGAAAGGTGAAAAATGATCCTGATGCAAATCAATGGTTTATCCGGGAAATGAGAGCTCCATATACCCCTTTTTAAATAAAAAGCTTATGTAGTGTTTCAAACGGGGAACAACGAAAAAGAAAATATCCCGTTTTGATTGTTACTTATTTACCCGTCTCCAATTTGATTATTCGCTACCCATCATTCCCAACTGTGTCATCATTGACAAATCTTCAAATGAAATAGTTTCGATTTAATCTGACAGTTAAAAGGCAAAACAAGTTATTTTT
>CAYMXK010000696.1:491-1775 GCA_964393915.1 uncultured Prolixibacteraceae bacterium | reverse complement strand
CAGGCCAGGTGGGTAGCACCCAGGCTTTTTCGGTAAGTTTTACCTGAGCCGGAAGATGTCCGGCACCCAAAAGGATGGAAAGTATTACCAGTATCATATGGGTGGCAAAGTTGCAGTGTCTTGATTTATTATTCATTGTATAGTGATTATTATTTAAAACAACTTCTTAACCGTTTCAACCACATCAGTACATTCAGCATTTAATGGAAAAACAATTTCAGGTCTTTTGTAGTACAGATTTTTATTGGCTTTAAATAGTTTTTCTCCCCCACCAGTGATATTGAGCATCACAGAGAGTGATTTGTCGAGCAGGCCATGGTTGGCAGCTTCAATCAGAGTAGCTGTTGCAACGGCGGCCGCGGGATGGATATCAATCCCTTCTGTTTCAAGGAAAAGCTGTGCCGCTTCACGTGCCTGCAGGTTACTTGCCAGCAATACATCCCCGCCTGATTGGGTGAGTGCATCATATAAACCCCCTGCAGGCGGGTAAGGAGGTTTCCTGTTGGAAAGTACTTTTGCATCAATTTCTTCGACTTGCCGGCGAGCCAGGATGTCGTCGAACGGCAGCATACTTCTTGAACCTGCTTTCCATGCATCATATATGGGGGTGAAGGGGGCATTCTGCGAAACCATCAGTTTTGCCTGGCCGGATCCGAATCTTCCATCGGCCAGAAAGCGAAGATTGGCTTCCCAAGCGGCAATTGCCCCGGTTCCACTCCCAATTGCCTGAAAATAGTATCCGGGGATACTGCCCATGGTGGTAACAGCCGACAACATGGTCGTTCCCATGCCATCGCGGCGCGCCACATTTCTTGCACCCCCTTCTGCCATAAAGCCATCGATTTCGGCCATATTATTAGACAGGTGTATGGCATCGAAATAATCACTGCCTTTGGCGCTGCATACCAGTTTAACACATTCGTTTAAAGGAGATTCAAACCATAGGGCATCCAGATTATCTTCCGGCACACACAGCAAAAGGGGGATCAGGTTATCAGAGCAGACTTTGGCGAAAGCACGGGCGGTGTTGCCTGCTGAAGCTACCACCAGAATCTTGTCCATGTCTTCAGTCATTCGCCCACAAACAGCATAAGCTTCTGTTTCCTTAAAGGAACAAGTAGACATAAATGCCTGCTTTTCAGGCCACCATCCGCTGAAGGTAATCCACAGCTCATTTATTCCCAGGGCTTTTGCAAGTCCGGCACTGCGATAGGTTACCGGCGCTGAAGATCCTTCAAGTATCCTGTTCACCGGCAGCCACTGTGCAAACTTGTATAATCCGGG
>CAYMXK010000696.1:0-481 GCA_964393915.1 uncultured Prolixibacteraceae bacterium | reverse complement strand
AGTAAGCTGTCTGTTTTCATATATGGCCCTGACCAATGTGGGAGCTGTTTCGCCCGGAGCATCCAACGTCCAGCCGCTGTCGGGAAAAGCCTGCCCGGTGTTTACCGATTGCAGAAAATACCTGGTTCCTTCAAACTTCATGGTTAAATTTTTGATAAAGTGACAAATTTAACAAAAATGACTTAACCTGTTCGTGATTACCAGGATGCTGCCTTGTTTTGGGAGTATTCTTATTATAGTCTAAAAAACTGAAATTGATTTAATTACAGCTACTTAATTTAAAACCTTTAAATAAAGTTCTTTCATTACTTCAATTTTTTTGGGATCCTGCAATAATGACTGATCAGAGAACATCATGATCCCGGAGGAGGGCGGCCCGGAGCCTTCTGTCATTACCTGCCGGAATTCTTCAGGGGTAATAACTCCTGGTTTGTTGTGAGCCTGTACTATTGGCCAAACCAGTTGGGTTCCGGTTTTTCCG
>CAYMXK010000695.1:0-1789 GCA_964393915.1 uncultured Prolixibacteraceae bacterium | reverse complement strand
GTGTAAATAATTGAAAATGACAAAGAAAACAAAAGAGAAATCAGATTTTTTCAAGCGGATGCTTGACAAGGTGGAAGTTTTTGGAAACAAACTTCCTCAACCGGTAACCCTTTTTGCAATTTTAATGGCTTTGACCCTTGTATTGTCATGGGTATTTGGAGGGGTAACCGTAGATCATCCGGGAAAGGCTGCGGGGCTGCTTGATCGTGACGGCTTTCCGGTAGAGAGCATCGAAGTGGTAAATCTTTTATCGCGCGAAGGCTTCCAGATGATATTTACCAGGATGGTCTCCACGTTTGCCATGTTTCCCCCGCTGGGCCTCGTGCTGGTGGTTATGCTTGGCATTGGGGTGGCAGAATACACCGGTTTGATTTCTGTAGCACTTCGTTTGTTTGTTTCAAAAGTTCCCAAATCGATCATAACATTTTCCATAGTAGTAGCAGGAATGGCCAGTTCGGTGGCTGCCGATGCAGGCTATGTGGTGCTGATACCCATGGGGGGCGCTATCTTTTTAGGGATGGGAAGGCATCCTCTGGCTGGCATAGCAGCTGCGTTTGCTGGCGTTTCAGGCGGCTTTGGAGCCAATTTCCTGCCCACCGGGCTTGACCCCATGATCGCAGCCTTTACAGAGCCCGCTGCTCAGATCATTGATCCCGGATATACCGTTAACCCCCTTTCGAACTATTACCTCATGGCAGCCTCTGTGCCGCTGATCGGACTTGCAGGGACCTGGATCACGGAAAAGATTCTCGTCCCGAGACTGGGTACCTATGTGCCCGAAGAAGGCGTAGTCATTGAGGAAGACAAACCCATCACCCGCCGGGAAACAAGGGCTTTGTTCTGGTCAGTTTCAGCCACATTTATCGTGCTTGCCCTGTTTATGTTCACCATAATACCGGCCGACGGTCTCCTCCGGGGTGACCTGGATCCAAATACAGGCAGCAGGAGTTTCAAGCCCTTTTATGACTCACTGGTTCCTATAATGTTTATTGTGTTTTTTGTGGCCGGACTGGTTTTTGGCATTGGAGCCGGCACCATCAAAAGCGACAAGGAAGTATCAAAAATGACTGCCAAGAGTATGTCGACTATGGGGATGTACATCGTTATAGCCTTTGTAGCCGCCCAGTTTGTGGCATATTTTAACTGGTCTCACCTGGGCAGTGTCCTGGCGGTGAAAGGCTCAGATGCCCTCAATGCCATCGGTTTTACAGGTGGCCCGCTGCTGGTGGCATTTATAATTATTTCATCATTGGTTAACCTGGTGATGGGAAGTGCCTCGGCCAAATGGGCATTGCTGGCACCTATTTTTGTTCCGATGCTGATGCTGGTGGGCTATTCACCCGAAACCACACAGGCAGCTTACCGTATCGGGGATTCCTATTCCAATGTGCTTACCCCGCTCCTGCCCTATTTCCCCCTCGTTATTGTATTTGCCCAGAAGTATGTTAAAAATGTGGGCATTGGAACGCTCATATCTATGATGCTGCCCTTTGCACTTGCCTTTGCACTTGTGAGGATCCCCATGCTGCTGTTATGGATCTGGGCAGGTCTGCCATTGGGCATCGAAGGGCCGATCTATTATGCACCATAACCTGACAGCTCAGACAATTTCAGGATTACGGATTAAACCTGATTGTTTCACCCGGTCTGTAGTTACCGCTGATGTTGCAGGTATGCATTACACATCCGGGGAATTAAGGGATGGATAATTCCTGATTGTATACCGGCAGGTATGTTTTATTTGCGTTGGCAGATCCTTTTATGTATTTACGAGGGCAACCGTATGGCA
>CAYMXK010000694.1:0-1796 GCA_964393915.1 uncultured Prolixibacteraceae bacterium | reverse complement strand
GCTACAGAGAATCCGGAAATCAATTTTGTAATGGTACACGAAGGAAGCAGCTTCAGGGAATGGTCTGATTATATAAAGGCTGCCGAACCTGTTGCCAGCCAGTTGCTTCTTCTGAATGATAAGCTAACCCTGCTCGACCTTTTTGAAGGAGCTCGTGCATTATATATCATATACGATAAAGATGGAAAGCTTTTGGGTACTACAAGATTACAGAAACATGCACTTGACACGGCAAAGGATAGCCTGGAGAAAAAAAAAGAACTCAATAAATCGGAGTTGAAATACATTATTTATGGATTATCAAGCTTAATCATGATACTCGGCATAAGTTTAATCAGTTGGAAATGGCGGGCGCGTCAGCGATTACGGCGGGAGGTTTCGGCACGCAGGTTACGCGAACTGGAGCTAACCGCCATACGTTCGCAGATGAATCCACATTTCCTTTTCAACAGTCTGAACTCGCTCCAAAACCTGGTGCAGCAGAACAGGGCCGCTGAGGCTCTTTCCTATTTATCTGACTTTGGCGGGATTATCCGCAAAGTGCTGCACAACAGCGAAAAACAGGAAATTCCCCTGGCCGACGAACTACATATGGTAGAGCAATACCTGAAGCTTGAACAGCTCCGTTTTGATTTTACCTACCACATCAATGTCGAAAACGCAATTGATATCTACAATTCGATGGTTCCCTCCATGTTGCTCCAGCCACTGGCCGAAAACGCAATCCTACACGGCCTGCAGCATAAGACATCCGACCGGGATCTTATGATCGTGGTGTCGAAAGCCGGTGGCGGAATAAAAATAGTGCTTGAGGATAATGGCATTGGGAGGGAAGCTGCGGCAGAATACAGCAAGGGATCCAACGGCAAAGGCCTTGGCCTGAGTGCCGACCGGCTCAGGCTACTGGCTGAAAAGGCAGGCGAAAGATACGAACTGATAATTCAGGACCTGACTGAAAATGGACATACTGGGACCCGTGTAGAGCTATATATACCTGAAGAAGCTTAAAATCCATCATACGATGTTTTTTCAAAAACCATATCATCATAAAATCAAATGCCATGAAACATCTTGTTATCTGTTTTACTGCTTGTTTGATCTCCTTTGTTTCAGCAGCTCAGGAAATCATAAAAAATCCCCGCTACGGGTTATGTACTGCTAATTATCTTACCATCGATCGTATTGAACTTACTGAAGTAGCAACAATTTTAACCTTTACGGCGAAACCACCTGCCGGAGGGTGGATTGCCATCGATGAAAGCAGTTATATTCAGATTGTTGGTGACACCACTAAGTTGATGTTAAAAAAGGCTGAAGGGGTTGAATTTGGCAAGCAATATCCGGGGGCCCAATTTGTTGAGATTTCATACGACCTCCATTTTCCGCCGGTAGATAAATCGGTGACCAGGATCGATTTCGGGGAGTTGGTGGCCAGCAATCCATGGAGAATCTATGATATCGAGCTACGCCGCCTTCCGGGTCAATCGGCGGTGCCTGATGAATTGCTGGGCAACTGGTTCAACACATCCAGCGGGAAATGGGAAATCAGCCTGTTTGATTCCGTTGCGGTTTTTGATGCAAAGAACTGGAAATACCGGAAAGTGGGGAAGGAAAATGGCTATCTGAAAATTGAACTGGGGAGCGGGAATGAAAGTTTGATTGTTTATGCCAGGAAAAGCGATACGGATACATGGCTCATGGGCACCGTTGCGGGTAAACTTGCAGAATATTCCCGCGAAATGCCATCTTCGGGTAATCAGGTTAATCCCGGTGTGCCGTTCGATGAAAATATTTTC
>CAYMXK010000693.1:0-1802 GCA_964393915.1 uncultured Prolixibacteraceae bacterium | reverse complement strand
ACACATCGTTCCCGGAGTTATCCCTGAGAGCTGTTGCGTTGGAATTGTGACACTGCGTACACTTTCCGGATGCCGAGAACCACGTGTTTGAGTTATTCGGGAGCACAGGTATTAACCCCTAACTCCGAAAAAATTTAGGTATAAAAGTAAAAAAAGTGCTGTAACAGCTTGTTATTGCACTTTTTTTTTATACTTTTACGCATACGTAATTAGGTATGATATGAAAAGAATAGAATCACCTCATCCCGAATGGGCAACCAAGTTCAGAGAGAAGAATACTGAACTCAGGAAAATTAATGGAAAGTACTATTTGTACTCGGTCAAATCAGAATACAACAAAGACAAGAAGCGTTCTGTTAAGAAAACACTTGGAATCCTGGGGAGTATAACACAGGAGCAGGGATTTATACCTTCGGATAAGAAGTTGTTAAAAGAAAAATTATTGGAAATTCCGAATGTCGATATCAAGATGTATGGGGTTTACAATCTTTTTCGGTCATTACTGGCTGAAGAGTTTGAATCACTCCACGAGGTCTTCAACAAAGACATTGTAGATGTATTGCTGTGCGTTTCAATGTTCAGGTGGTCATTTCAAGCACCAATAAAGCGAATGCAATACCTTCATTCTCATGATTTTTGTTCACAGGAAATGGCTGCCTCTGGAATCAATGACAAGACAATCAGCTCGACATTGAAATTTATTGGAGAGAACAGGGATGCGGTTCTGCGCTGGATGCGTTCACGGTTAATGCAGGATTCCACAATGAGCCAAAAGCAGTCATGTGATTTTGTGATGATGGATTCTACGGCAGTAACGACCGTTTCCGAAAATCTGTTTATTAACGCAAAAGGATATAATCCAAATCATAGTTTTGATGAACAAATACGGTTAATGTATATTTTCTCGGCACAAAGAAAACAACCAGTCTATTACAAACTTATAAACGGCAACATTACCGATGTGACCTCCATGAAACAATGCGTTGAGGAGCTTGGCATTGAAAAGGTGGTATTTATAGCGGATAAAGGATTTTATAGTAAAAAAAATGTTGAGGAATTAAAACAAAATAAGCTCCATTACATCATTCCCTTACACAGGAACAACAGCCTGATTGACTACTCTATACTACTGAAAGCCAACTATAAAAAGGAAATAAAAAACTTCTTTCTGTATCAAGGAAGAATTATATGGTATTATCAATACGAAAGAGAGGGTAAAAAGCTAACAACCTATTTGGATGAAAAACTTCGTGCGGAGGAAGAACAAGACTATCTGATCAGGACTGGAACACATCCGGAGGAATATACTCAGGAAAAGTTCTTTAATAAAATTGCACATTTTGGCACATTGACTTTGATAAACGACTTGCCCATAGAGCATTCAGCCTCAGAGCTATATGAGGCATACAAACAAAGGAATGAGATTGAAATCATGTTTGATGCCTACAAAAATGTTATGGATGCAGATAAAATGTATATGCAGAACAGGTATGTTCTTGAAGGATGGCTTACTGCTAATTTTATTGCCATGATAGCATACTATCGCTTATTTCAAAGATTAAAGCAAGCAAAACTTCTGACCAAATACTCGCCAAAAGATATCGTGGAAATTTCCAAAAGTATATTTCAAACAAACATAAATAACAAATGGAGAAGATCTGAAATTACTGCTAAAATTACCGCTGTTTTCAAAAAAATTGAAATAGAATACCTAAATTGAGCGGAGTTAGGGCTTAATCCAATTTTTTCTACAAGTTCTCTTGTTTCCGGTAAAATTGATTTATAAATAGAATAAATAAGCT
>CAYMXK010000692.1:0-1805 GCA_964393915.1 uncultured Prolixibacteraceae bacterium | reverse complement strand
GTAATTTACTGGATAGATCCCCCAAAACAAAATTACTCCGGGTACTTATTTTATCGTAACTACTCAGGTCTGAGTAGTTAATACTTTTTTTGGTAATAAAGTTGATTCTTATGGGAAGCCACATTGAGAGCAAACCGTATTGACTCCGAAGGATTTCCACCTTTCTTGATTACCGTATCGACAACGGATCGCAAGATTGCAAATATCTCAGCCCCACGATATGAACGAAACCCTCCTGAAACTTTTTGCTTTACTTTCAGATTTCGGATTGACCGCTCGGAACCATTATTTTCATATGGAACTTGTGGATAATACAGGAAGTTGAATACCTGCTGCTTTCGTTTCTTAAGTCTTTTCTTTAAAGGGAATATCTTAGAATACTTATCCGGTAGTTCCTGGTTTATCAACCGGTCGAACTCATCGAGCAAGGCACTTCGTTCTTCAGATGGCTGATCATATTGCTCGGGGGTCATTCTGTTTTTGAGGTTTATTGCCCTGGACAATACATCTTTCACATCAGTCACCCATTTGATTTGGTACAACTCCTGAAAATAGTTCAGTTCCCTGAACAGATGCACTAAACACAGCTGGTGCCTTTTGGCCGGGGTCTTTAACTGAGCTGCCCATGAGTCACTCACTAATGTCGAATGGGGGAATCCATCCGGGAATGTTTGACTCACCGTGGCAAACCCCCTGCTTGGGGATATGGTGATATAAGTCGCTTGTATGGTCTGCCAGGTCCAGGCCCAAAACTTGTTCATTGTTACTTTGACACCGGTTTCATCAGTACCGATTGTATCGGATTTCTCTATCTCTTCTTTTATTCCTTCATAAATGGGAAGCACCATATTGGCCGCTTTGTTGAGTAGGTTATAGACAGTGCCCTCACTCATGGAGATGGTTGTAATGCTCTTTATTAACTCAGTTAAACGATAGTAAGGCACATACTGCCGGGAGCTTAAATAGGCGGTCAGGGCAATCAGGTTGTTTCCGTATTGTACGGGAGCCGTTACCCCGGCCGGGTAATCTGCAGAAGTGACATGGCCGCAAGCACAGACTGACTGAAAAATCCGATGCTCAGCAACGCTGGCTTTAATCACCGGGATATCAATAACTTGTCTTTTACCAGTCAATTCGAATGATTCTTCTGGGTGTATCATGCCGCATCGCGGACAAATTCCATCCGGTTTGTGTTCTATTACTTTATCCGGATCAGGCGACATCAGGAGTGTCTCTCCTTTATGCCCGGGTTGTCCGCCTGTCTTTTTATTGCTTTTCTCACGAAGGCTTTGGTTCTTTAACGAAAAAAAATCAAGAGATGGAGGAAGAGAACTGTTGCCACTGTTTTTCGGAGTTTTGAGCCTTTTAACCTCGGCCTGCAGAATCTGGACTTGTGCTGTCAAGGCATCAACCTTAATCAACAGATCATATACTAAATCGACCAGTTTTTCTTTGTCCAGTTTCCGAAGTTCTTCCTTAGAGACCATTATATATTTGCTTTCAACAAATATCGTCAGGATCAGGACAGGTATGCAAATAATTTGGTCGCTCTTTATAAACATCTATGAGACAGGTTATCAACATTAGGTAACATAATTCAGGATTTTCAAAATTGAACCTCGATGAGAATTTTGTTTTCGAATAAAAACCGAAGAAATTCGACCCACTTCAAGGATATCGAGCTAACCGGAGAAAGTGGCCATTCTTATTTTCTGTAAATTTGCGCCTGGTTTAGTACCTGAGTAGTTACATATTTTTTTTGTTAAATAAATCCCGGAGAGGGGCAAACAGGCCTTTCTCCGGGA
>CAYMXK010000691.1:0-1810 GCA_964393915.1 uncultured Prolixibacteraceae bacterium | reverse complement strand
ACTCCCTGAATTTAGCGGCTGCATCGTTTACCTTTTCAATTAAGGAGGTATAATCCTGGATGTCATTTCGTCGGGCAACTGCCTCCAAATCGGCACGGGTAATTTCTTCATTCTTACCATTTATGGTCAACGAATGCCTGTTCATGTAGGATGGAGCAGAAAACTCAATGCTGTATGTCAGATCATAAGCCGGTGACAAACGCCAAACGCCGTCTGGAGTCATGCAGAAACTAAAATTCTTGGTATGGTCATCCACATTCCGTGTAAACACATTAAACACCATTCGCAGGTATTGCTGGCGGCTGTCTTCGTAAGGCAGGTTAAGCCTGCGTATTACGGCAAAGATATCTTCATAACCGGCACTTTCAGGTGACATGGCAGCCAATGTTTGTATGTGTATTTTTTTATTTCCTGGACGGTCGAACCGGCGGGTCAGAAAATGGTTAACATTTCCGAATGAACGCAATTCGGACGGCATCATTTTTATCCCTGCAGCCAAAGCCATCTGATAATAAACATATTCCAGTTTAGCCGACGGCCAGGAAGTATTATCGTCATATTTTAAAATGAAATGTTCAAAACCTTCCGGGATTTGTCCTTGTCCGGAAATCACTTCACCTGTTGATGGATTTATTGCAACAATAGCTTTCGGACGTTTACCTCCCGGCGATGAACTGATTTTGATTAAATCCTGCCACAGAATTGAATTTTCGGCATTTAGAAAAGTTGTTTCCCGTTCATCCAATACTTTTTGGGCAAACCTGTACAGACGTTCAACGTCTACCGAAAAAACAGAACCGGTACCCAAATCCCGGGCAGGCTCATATTCAAGTGCGCCCATTGCACGGCTGCCAATAAATGACAGATGGTCTAAAGGAGTTACGTTTTTTACCGGAATATTATTGTCCCTCAGCCATGCGCTGAAAAGAGAATGGCCCCATTTGTCGGGGAGTGAATCCGCAATCATAGGCGGAAGTCCCCTGTACAATTTATCTTTATTACCTGTCCAGGGAAGATGTTTCCTGCTGCGGGGCGAATTGACGGGCATTGTTAACGGAGCAATATCCAAACCTTTTCGTAAAAATTCCGGTTCGTATTCAAAAACAGCTGAATTTGATTTTTTATCCCATGAAAGATACCCTGCCGGCATTCCCCAAAGCTTTACCATCACTACATTCGTTTCCATCGCTATTTGACTTTCTTTTGTTCCCTGAATAATTTACGCGGACTTTCAGGAAGTATGGGCAACAGTTTCTCAATTTCGTCAAGATAATCGATGGCCCGCAGCAATTTGACAAACGAAGCGAGGGTTATTCCGGTGGAAGAACCGTTTTCAAAAGAGCTGATGGTAAAAATGCTCAAACCGGATTTCGCTGCAACTTCTTGTTGGGTATAATCCATTCGTTTACGATAGTCTCTGAAACGTTTTCCCAGCTGCCGGATAATATCGCTGCCCGAAAGTTCATACAGTTCATTATACATAGTCAGTATTTTACTATTGATATATCTATAATAATAAGCAAATATATAACTTTATTCTAGATATACATATAGATATATTTTAAAACAGTTATATGGAACAGGACAATAATTGGATATGGACCAATGTGAACGCATGCAGGACGACCTGTTGCTGATAAAATTGAAATTCCCGATTCCATAAAATCCGGACAGTCCCGGAAGAAATTTTGGTTCCGGGCAGGGATGAATTCCCTTATAGCAGCGAAACGGTTGACTTTGGAACTTCCTTTTTGCACTGATTGTGTAAAACGTAGTCCGGTATCATAATTTTTTGCTGGGCAAAAGGCAT
>CAYMXK010000690.1:0-1811 GCA_964393915.1 uncultured Prolixibacteraceae bacterium | reverse complement strand
GGTATTATTCATCCCGGTTTGTGAAAAAATTCTTCTCATGTCAATTTCATCTGAATAAACCCGTGAGTATTATGAGCATAGTCAATCATTAATTGGAAATTTTTAAACTGGAAAAGATTCATCCTGCCTGGTGTCAATTTAGGCGAAGGGACAAAAGATTTGAGTGCAGAAGTAATTTTTTCCAAAGGAAAATTACTCAGTGAAGCAGCCAATAAGGCAGGTAAAATATTCTCAACCATAAACTCACATTTACCCGAGAAGGTAAGCGGCACTTGTGTTACTTCTGCTACTCTTGTTTTCCTTTCCCCTTTGCTTATAACAAAATAATTATTTTCAACAAAAGCAGCCAGCCCTCCATTTCGACAATGTTTTTTTATGCGCGGATTATTTCCATCCATTGCAAACAATGCAATATTGCAATACAGGTCAGTTTTAATTCCATAAACCAAATCATCATCGGCATTGAGAATCGCGTAACCATTATCAAAAGTACTTTGAGGAACCACTGCTTTCACTCGAACCAGTTGTTCAAGGGTCTCAATATCATTTAATCCCAGATGATCCTCAGAGATATTGGTTACCACACTGATGTTGCAATTATCAAACCCTAACCCGGATCTGAGTATTCCGCCTCTTGCACATTCGAGCACTGCAAAATCAACAATGGGGTCACGCAGCACAGTAGCTGCACTGGCAGGGCCGCTGCAGTCTCCATAACAAATATTTGTTCCATCAATATAAATTCCATCCGTTGTAGTGTATCCTGTATGATGTCCGGCTGCTTGTGCAAAATGGGCAATCAATCGCGTAACAGTTGTTTTGCCATTGGTACCTGTAACAGCAACAAGCGGAATACGCGCACTTGCATTATCGGGGTAAAGCATATTTAACACAGGCTCTGCCACATTTCTTGCCTTACCTCTATCAGGAGAAAGATGCATTCTGAACCCGGGACCCGCATTTACTTCAAGCACTGCTCCATTTTCTTCAGTGATAGGAATGCTAATATTTTCTGCCATTATATCAATACCACATATGTCTAAATTCATGAGCCGTGCAATACGCTCAGCCATGAAAATATTATGTGGATGCACAATTTCTGTAACATCTCTGGCTGTACCACCCGAGCTTAAATTGGCGGTTTCCTTTAAATATAAAATCTCTCCAATTGGTAGAACAGAATTAAGGGTTAGTTTTTTTTCTGATAAAATGGATTCGGTGGCTGCATCCATTTTTATTTTGCTGAGTACATTTTCATGATCTTCCCCTCTCCGTGGATCACAATTAGTTTCATCAATCAGTTCTTTAATACATAAAGCATCATTGCCAATTATCATAGCTGGTGTACGTTTTGCTACGGCAACCAGTTTGTAATTGATGACTAAAAAGCGATAATCCATTCCGGTTACATGCTGTTCCACTATTACCTTGTCTGAAATTTTTTGCGCCTCATAAAAACCATATCTTGCCTTTTCAATAGAAGTAATGCGGGTGGTAATTCCTCGCCCATGGTTACCATTTACCGGTTTGGTAACAAGCGGAAATCCTATTTCATTTGCAGCAACTTCTAAATCTCTTATATCGTTGATTAGAGTTCCTTTAGGCACCGGAATATAAGACTGTGATAACAAGTTGCGGGTAGCGAATTTATCAGATGCCAAATCAACTGCTATGCTGCTCGTAGTAGATGCAACAGTTGCGCAGATAATTTTTTGATTGCATCCCTGTCCAAGCATGATCAAAGAAGCATCATTCAATCTTGTGTAAGGAATGTTTATACGTTCAGCTTCTTTTTCAATAGAAAAAGATCT
>CAYMXK010000689.1:0-1815 GCA_964393915.1 uncultured Prolixibacteraceae bacterium | reverse complement strand
CGAACATCGGCTGTTACCATTTCGATTTTAGTTGAATTGATTTTTTCTTTCAATAATTGTTTGAATTGATCGGGTGTTAAATTTTCAAAGTCAATTCCTTCGCTTTGGATGGCCCTTTCCTTAAAATGGGTAAAATCCAACTGTACATTGTTTCGTACAAACCATTCAAAATCATACCAGTCGCGGCCCTTCACGCGGTTTCGCCATTTCCTGAACATTAAAGCATGTACTTTCCCGGCAAAAAGTCCTGGCAGGGTAAAACACCTTGTCATAAACGAAAATGGCAAAAGCAGAAGTTTATGCTCGGTGTTGAATTTTAACGGTGGAACTTTATCTACTTCAATTTTAATTTTTACGGTAGGGTCGGTTTGAAACCTGATATTTACAATATCTGTATTGTCTTTCAAAAATGCAGATTCTATTTGCGTGTCCTGACTTTTTTCTTTTTTCTGAATCTGAACCTCGCGACCAAGTAAAGTAAATTCATTTTTAATAGAATCGAAACAGGTCTCTAAATTGAATTCGTTATCGATTTCTGTCATTGAAAAATCCAAATCTTCCGAGAACCGGGGCATGCCGTAAAATATACGTAAACAAGTGCCACCATAAAAAGCAGCCTTGTCGAAAAAACCCGCTCTTTTTAACCCTGCCAGACAAACTTGCTGCATTACCTCGTGAACTGCATTCTGCCTGTCATCTTTTGTTTTGATGTTGTACCTCGACAACATTTGGTTGAAAATATCAGCCATTTTGTAAAGCCTTTCTTATGAAATTAATTTCCCGTCTTTTTCTGTGGTGTTCCGAGCATCGTGAAAATATATCGTCATCCCAGTTTTCATGATCTTCTATGCTAATCCTCATATCGTATAGCAGATATTCCCGTGCAGCCTTTTCTGATTGGAACCTTAACCCGGATGTGGTTATAATCAGATCGCAAATTGCCTTCTCTGGTGAAGCTATTAAAAATGCGTATTGGTTCTCAACAATTATCTGCTCTATCCCTATATGAAAATAATCCCGGGGAACAGTAACGAATTCAAATAGGCCCAAAGGAGTAGTGTAACTTCTGGCCCTTCTGATCGTGGCCGAGCTTACAGCATTTACCCTTTCGGGAATAAGCCTGTGGTAAGAGAGTGCACTCTCGAATGACACATACGATGGCCCATACAAATTATTGGCAATTAATTCGCGCGAAATCTCCTGGTTGCTTAATCGTGGATCGGCTACATACAATCCTCTTCGCACACGAATCAGGTCGCCGGAACGTTCCATGTTGCTTATTCTGTTATTTTGTGCGCGGTAATCGGAAACGGCTTCCCTAAGCACCGAAATTTCCATCGGAATATTGCTAAATGTTCTTTGTTGTTCCTCCATGATTTAAAATATTCCTCAAAAATAGCTAATATTGCATAGAAAAACAATATATATTCAATTAAATATGCAAATTCAGCTATTTTTCCTTCTTCTTATTTTTAAAGTCAAGGAATAACGATTTGCAAATAGAATTAATTTGCATTTTTTACTGTATCGAATTACAGTTATAATTTACCATCCTTTGGCTAATCGAAAACTGTAAGAAAAATGATTTATCTTTTGTCATCACGTCACCCCACGGAATGGCGTGTCCCCGCGGAGAACTACCGGCGGCATAAACTACCTGCGGATATTTTTATTTCTATTTTCCCGCATCACGAAGAAACTGTGTTCCAATTCCGGGAATCTGTGGCAGTCCGCCGGGGCCATAATTATAAAGGTAATTTCCACCACGGGCAACAGTTGATACCAGCAGGTTCAGAATCTCCTTCTGATTCTTTA
>CAYMXK010000688.1:0-1830 GCA_964393915.1 uncultured Prolixibacteraceae bacterium | reverse complement strand
CGAACGCTTCCAGATGCCGTGGCCCTACCAGATCCTCGATCCGGCCAGCAGCCTGCGGTTTTTCGATTCGCCCATCGCCAACGAGTACGGCGTTAAGCAGCTACCCACCAAGTTTTTGATCGATGAAAAAGGGCACATCGCTGCCGTTGACCTGTCGGTAACGGAAGTCGATAGTTTTTTACAGGAAAAACTTTGAGGGTTCGCCCATCCGCCTGCAAGTGGATGATAAACGAAATCGTGCTAAACCCGTAAACGGACGAATAAACTTATGAGCGTTTGGAGACGAAAAGCGATCGAGTGCCTGCCAGAATGCAAAAGGGAATTTGAGTTACCTGATGCCAATATTTATACAGTTTTTTTTGAATTATTACCGGCGACTCATAAGGCACATAAGGAGAAAGATGTAGAAAGACTCAAAAAATACTATGACTTTGCGGAATGGTGTTTCAGACAAAAAAAGAAGACCTGTGGAATGCGGCAGGAGTTACTTTCTAAAGGGCTTTCTCATAAAAAGTACGTGAGTGAAGCGAAGTTGTAAATTTGGTTTTTCCAACAACTAAATCTATCAACATGCCCACTCACGATACGGTACAAGAAACGACATTTTATGAAGAACTTCAAAATAAAGAAGGCTTGGATTTACGAGATAAGCGGGGCAAGCGCCACAATTTAGCATTGGTATTGCTGGGCGTAATTTTGGCTTTGCTGCGTTACCGGGATGGTACTTTGTCGAGTATCCATCGTAGCATGGAGAATAATCAGGTCAAGCTGTGTGCGGCTTTAGGTGTTGACAATCAAAAAGTTGTGTCACGGGCCCATTTGCCCAGACTATTGGGCAAAGTAAGCAGGGCCGCTTTTGAACAACTGTTGTCCAAGTATGCAAAAATTGAATTGGAGGGAGATGAGAAAAAATGGTTTGCGGGAGATGGAAAGGAACTGCGGGGGAGTATCGAAAAAGGTGATACCCGTGGGGAAGTATCGGTGCAAATTGTCAGCCACGAGGATAGGGCGGTCGTCGCTCAGGCCTTTTACAACGGTACAAAAGAGAGTGAAAAGCCCTGTTTGCAGCAATTGATGGAGCAATCGGAGGTCCACTCGCAAAAAATCACAGCAGATGCCTTGCACTTGCACCCGGCCATGACGGGGTCGGTCCACAGCGCAAGCGGCATTTTTATAATCGGTTTGAAAGACAACCAGAGGGAGTTGCTCGAAGATATGATAGACCATACTGAAGCCTTCAGGCCAAAGACCGGACACAGGACGGTGGATAAGGGGCATGGGCGTTTGGAAATCAGGAAATACAGCTGTTTTGATGTCAGCGGGGAATATTTTGAAAGCCGCTGGGACAAATCCGGGTTCAGCAGCCTGCTGCGGGTGGAAAGAACTCGTATCGTATTGAAAACCAATGAGTCAAGTGAAGAAACGTCTTACTATATTTCCAATGGCAAGGCCGGAAATGCGCTTGAATACTTCGGGGCAATAAGGAGTCACTGGTCAATCGAAGTCAAGAACCATTATCGTGATGTCAGCCTTAAAGAGGATCAATTCCGGACAAAAAAAAGCCTGTTACAAGGCTGTTGGCCAACATCAGGACCCTTGTACTGGAGTTATTTCGACGATGGAAACCAAAGAATATCGTGGCTCAAATGCACCAATTTCAGGATGACTTTGACAAACTAATCGAGGCACTAAAGGAAATCAGATTTTTATGAGAAAGCCCTTTTACTTTCTATGAACATTTGGGCGATAGGGAAGAAACCTTATCGGCCATGCCGGTTTGGGTGAAACGTGACATCTATGACGACATAAGAAGCCTTTTAGAAACCCGGC
>CAYMXK010000687.1:0-1831 GCA_964393915.1 uncultured Prolixibacteraceae bacterium | reverse complement strand
ACCTTGGGTAAAGATGTTTTTCCTTCTAAGATCATCCTATTGGCTTCAAGATTTGCTGTTGTTCCCGGGATTATATTACCGGTCCGGGATGTAGTACCGTCATCGTTTACCTTCACCTCGTAAATCATTGGAATACCCCTCTCTGTGTCAACTCCGGCAGATTCAGCCAAATACCAGTTTCCCAAAGGAAGTCCGGTTTTGAAAAGGGTAATAATTCTATTTTCAAAAGGTTCTGCTTGGGTAATTCCTACATTATTGGCATCTGAATCAGGATCTAAAGCCAGTATCTTATTTTTATTCTTCGAGAAGTTCAATGCTGAATTCCATTTTAAAGCACTGTTTATCACTGTGGCATTCACATTAAACTCAATGCCCTGATTTTCCATATCCCCAATGTTTTGCCATACTATGTTCCCTCCGGAAATGCCGGCTGAGTATGGCAAGGCTACTGCGAGAAGCATATCTTCGACGGTTTGTTTATAATATGCTAATGATCCGTTTATCCTGTTGTTGAATATGCCAAAGTCAAAACCTACATCAAGTGTACTCGTCGTTTCCCATTTTATATCAGAATTGCCGATGCTTATAAGCTCTGAACTTGGGATTCCCAAAGTACTACTGGTTCTTATTACATAGAAATCAGAAGTAATCCCGCTTGGTATATTAGTGTTGCCCGTTTGCCCAAAACTTCCCCGCAGCTTTAACAGGTTAATAGTTTCTGAATTAAAAAATTTCTCGTCTGAAATTATCCATCCGGCAGAACCAGACACAAAAGTTGCCCACCTGTTCTCTGGAGTAAATTTGGAAATGCCATCTCGCCGGATACTCGCACCAATAATATATTTATCTTTTAATTTATAATTGGCCCTTCCAAAATATCCTCTCAGGTAACTTTCGCCGCCAAGGTTACTATAGCCCCTTAACGACTCTGGCCTTCCGACCTCACGAAAGCTACCAATCAGTGACTGGCTTTCCAAATAAGTAAAATGAACTTGGGAACGGGTATTTTCTATTCCGCCGACTACATTTAGCCAATGATCTTCCCCAAAATCCTTATCGTAGTTAAAGAATGTATTGTAATTTAGAACAGTTCTTTGGTTTTTTTCCTCCCTGGCCTGTGCCCCATCAATTCGAACTCCTTCCCCACGATAAGAAAGCCCTTTATCATAAACAAGATTGGCTCCGAATTCACCTTTTAAGGTAAGCCCTTCGGTAATTTTCAGTGTTCCGTTTAATCCTTGTAATACATTCAGGGTCTGAAGGTTGCTTTCACTGTTAAGGGGGGAAATACCCGCCAGGGCATTAGCGCCTGATAGCGGGTTCCAAAAACCGTTCATGCCGGTGTCGGTATTGTCATATAATTTCATCCAGGGCAATGAATAGGCATTTACCTGAGACCAACCGCCTGATGCACCCCTTCCGTGGTTAGATTTTACCCTATTGTTGTCTGAAAAGGATACAAATCCGCGGTAATTAATATTAAATACTTCAAAAAGTTCGTAGTTTAAATTGGCATTGGCCGAGAATATTTCTAAATCACTGTATTTTAAGATACTGTTATCTTTTCTGTATCGTAACGACATGTATGAATTCCCTTTATCCGTTCCCTGGGTTGCTGAAACATTCGCTTCGATAAATGAACCGGTACGGCTAATAATTTTGCCCCAATCGGTGTTTGTTGCCATTGCTTCCTCCCGTGTGATAGTAGCCATTACTCCATCTAGTTGATTCAGTGAAGCTTGTGGGTTATATGTCCCAGAAAGTCGGCTGTTTGAATAGGCTCTGTCCATAATATTAATATACTCGGCACCCGATGCAAGCCCAATGTCTC
>CAYMXK010000686.1:0-1831 GCA_964393915.1 uncultured Prolixibacteraceae bacterium | reverse complement strand
CCAACAGCCATTAGCCGGGCTAAAGATTGGGCTGCCAACCGGAATATTGATTTTCCTGCATCAGACACCGATGTAAAAAAACATGGTGAAGACATTTATGTTACACCGCACACCAGCGGCTGGTCCATAAAAAAAGAAAAGAGTGAACGGGCAAGTGCTCTGTTCAGAATAAAAACTGAAGCCGTTTCTAAGGCCAGAGTTTTGGCCAAAAGAAACCACGGCAATTTAATTGTACAGCGAAGAAATGGCACAATTCAATCAAAAATATCTTACAACCGATAAATCCCGGTGCCTATTTCTGAAGGTTGATATTGTGAAGTTTTATTTTATTGTACAAGGTTTTTCGGTCGATGTTGAGCAGTTTGGCAGCTTTTGATTTGTTATAGTTGGCTTTAATCAGTGCATCGTTTATCATTTCTTTTTCGGTAACATGAGTGGCTTCTTTTAAATCAGAACTGCCGCTATTGAGACTCACTTGCCTTGCAATGTTACTATCAAAAAGATTATTCAACCTTATTTCGTCGGGTAAAACTTCGGGTGTTATATAATCGGTAGTGCTTAACAAAACCGACCGGTTGATAATGTTCTGCAATTCGCGGATATTGCCCCACCAGTTGTATTTCCAGAAAAGTTCCTTCACCGATTCATCTATTCCTAATACATGTTTGTTAAATATTTTGTTGGCTTTAGCAATAAAAAATTCAGTAAACTCCATAATATCATCACCACGGTGCCGAAGTGGAGGGAGTTGAATTCGGAATTCATTTAAACGATGAAAAAGGTCTTCACGGAATTCATTCTCGGCTACCTTATTGGTTATATCTTCGTTGGTTGCTGCAATTAATCGCACATCTACTTTGATTGGTTTATGGTCGCCCACACGGCAAATTACACGCTCTTGCAATGCCCTCAAGAGTTTTACCTGGTTTTCGTAGGGGAGGTTGCTTACTTCATCTAAAAAAAGGGTTCCACCTTTGGCTTGTTCAAAAACGCCCATTTTATCGTTTATCGCTCCGGTAAAAGAACCTTTTATGTGGCCAAAAAGCTCGCTGTTAGCCAGCTCCTTTGGAATTGCTCCACAATCAACCGCCACAAAAGGTTTATTGCTCCGGATACTGGCATAGTGGATGGCCTTGGCGATGTATTCTTTTCCCGAACCTGTTTCCCCTTCAACCAAAACAGTTAACCCGGTGGGTGCAACAAGATTAACGTGTTGCATTATTTCTTTCATGCGTTGACTGTTGCCAACAATAAAACCTTTGTGGAAGGAATTGCTGTTTTCCACCGTATTTTTAGTGTAAATGGCGCGTTCAATAAGTTTCAGAATTTCTTCGGGTTGAATAGGTTTGGTTACATAATCGAATGCTCCGGCTTTTATTAATTTAACAGCCATTTTTACATCCGCATAAGCGGTCATTATTATGAAGGGCAGGTTCAGCTTTTTTGTTTGTGCATATTGCAAAACTTTCAATCCATCAGAGTCGGGCAGTCTAAAATCGCACAAAACCAAATCGTAATTTAGTTTCTCAAGTTTTTTCATACCAATACGACCGGAAATTGTTCCTTCGGCTTCGTAATTATGTTGGTTTAAATAATTAACCAATAAGTTATTGATGTAAGAGTCGTCGTCGATTATTAAAATTCGTTTCATAAGATACGGGCCAAACTTATTTTTTAAGGAATCAAAACCAATGAATTGATAAAATAAAAACCTTAAAACATAACATTTTAAGATTTTAAATGATTTATAAAGATACGAAAATTACTTACCCGTTTCCTTCAATACGGTAATCTTTTTCATCTCATTATAATTGTTAGTTTTAAAGGTATT
>CAYMXK010000685.1:0-1831 GCA_964393915.1 uncultured Prolixibacteraceae bacterium | reverse complement strand
CACGAAACCTTCGAAAAAGCTAAACCGTATAAAAATATGTTGTCACAACCAATGGGTGGATCCGCAATTGTAAAGATCAAAAGCGGAGCCCGGAAAGGCAACTACCTGATCGCATTGCTGAAGTAATATTTGATTTTAACCTAAAATTAAAGATCATGCCAACCTTTCTTATGATTTTAATGGTGCTGATGACCATCGGCACCCCTCCGAATAAAGTTTACAAAGGCAGTTCCACCAGTTTCTCTGATTGCATTTACACCTTTACCGGTGATAAAGTATACCGGGGCAATTCGGAGAGTTTGTCCGATTGTCTTTATACCATTGATGACAACAAAGTTTATCAGGGAAACTCAACCAGTTATTCCTACTGCTTATACACCATCAAAGGCAATAAAATATTCAAGGGAAATTCAACCAGCTATTCCGATTGTCTTTACACCATCTGCAACGGTAAAATCTACAAGGGAAATTCGAATAGCGATGATGACTGCCTGTTTACGGTCAATGGCAACAGAGTTTACCAGGGCAACTCAACCAGCTACAATGACTGCCTCATTACAACTGAAGGCAATTTTGCATTTACCATCATTGCTGTTTTAATTGGGCCATACTAGTTATCTCACCAAAATAACCTGGCCGGCAACCGAATGCCGGTATCCCTGGATGTCGGTGTAAACTGCCTTCCAGACATAATTCCCCATCGGTGCCTTTTGCAGGTTCTTCAGCTTCCCGTCCCATTTGTTTTCGGGGCTGTCTGTTTCAAAAACAAGCATTCCCCAGCGGTTGAATACCTGCAGGTGAAACTTCTGAGGATCGACCCCCAGGGAAACTGGCATAAAAACCCTGTTCTCCGGAATTTCACTGTCGGGCCTGAAGGCATTGGGTGTAAAAACATCAAATGGCAGAATCTCAATATCCATAAACAGCGTATCGAGGCACCCGAAAAAAGTTTCCGCCAGCAGGCTGACCTGGTATCTCCCCATCTCCGTGAAATTATGTTTCGGATTCACCTCCTCCGACGTGTTTCCATCTCCAAAATCCCAGAGGTAAAGATCCGCAATAAGGGATTCGTTGGTAAAATTCAGGTTAGATTGCCCGAGGATGGCCACAGGGAAATCCACCGAGAAACCGGCTACCGGCAGGGGGTGGACCACCACCAGGCCTTCCCTTGTAAGCGTATCTGCACAGCCTGTGAGGGAAGAATAAGCAGCAACCGACAACTCATAGGTCCCGGGTTCCCCGATCACAAACTGATGGACGCTGCCCGGGGTATTTACTGAATCCGTCAGCCATACAAAATCAATATATTCATCGGTGGATGAAGCCTGCGCCAGGACCGGCAAAGGCTGACATCCACCGGTCACATCCGTCAGGAAGTCAACAACCGGCTTGCGTTTGACAGGCACTTCCAACCACTGGCTTTTGCAGCCGAACTCATCCACCTGAAGGCGAACGGCACTTATCTGGTCCTGCAGAAAGACCTGGATGGTATCATTGCCATCACCCAGTTTGCGAGCTCCGCGGAAATCCCAGTAGCAGAGCGAAGAATCAATGCTGTTCGTATAAATGGCCGTTATCGTATCCGGATAGCAGGTTTCAGCGTCAAGGGAGAGCTTTGCCACCGGCGTTGGAAAGATTTTTACCATCTCTTCTACCTGAAACCCTATCTTACAGCCGGTCAGCTTGTTGGTAATCTGGAGACGGACATCATAAAACCCGGTATCGGCATAGAAGTGGGAAGGTTTTTGCAGGTTGCTGGCAGCGGATCCGTCGCCAAAATCCCATTCAAACAAAAGGTCGTCCTGCACTTTCAAATCACCTGAGAAAAAGA
>CAYMXK010000684.1:0-1834 GCA_964393915.1 uncultured Prolixibacteraceae bacterium | reverse complement strand
CCTACGCAATGAAAACGGGGAGTATTTCCAGGATATGCTTCCAGCGCTTCCGTCGGCTATGCCTTCAGGGACAATTTCAGGAATAAAAGGACGTGGTGGATTTGAATTTTCGATTACCTGGAAAGCTGGAAAGCTGGAAAGCGTAACGGTGAAATCGTTACTGGGCAACAAGCTGCAGGTCAGATACAATGGAAAAATGGTAACGAAGGATACAAAGTCGGGCGAAAAATATGTTCTTAACCAATCCGACTTCAGTTAGATTTACCTGGAGTTTACTAAATATACGGGCATCATTTTTTTACAGATGATGCCCGTATATTTAGTTTTCCGCTAAGAATATAGGGTTGGTTGTCAGCAGGAGTTTTATCATTAATTTGCTGTAAAATCAGTTCCGCTACTTTTTCCCCCATTTCATAGGTGGGCTGAACCACGCTGGTCAACGGTGGGTCAATAAGGTCGGCAAATGAACACTGACTAAAACCGGCAACGGCAACGTCATCAGGAATTTTAAATCCATGTTTCTTAAGTGCTTTGATTGCGCCTATTGCGGTTGGGTCGTTAACAGCAAAAAACGCATCCGGAACGGTTTGTGAGTCAATTAATTTCAGCATACAACGGAAACCGTCCTCCACAAAAAGTCCGGTTTCGATTACACTCTCTTTTGTGAGAGGCAACTGATGCTTTCTGAGTGCATCACTAAATCCCCTGATCCTGTTTTTGGCAAAAGATAAACTTTGAGGGCCGCTCAGATGTATGATATTCCGGCATCCATTTTCTATCAGATGCTCGGTGGCAAAAAATGACCATTTATAATCATCAAAAACAACCTTCGGAACATTCAAATCTTCACTTATGCGGTTAAACATTACTATTGGAAAACCAACATCAACCATATTCCTCAGGTATTCGATGTTTTTTGTTTCACATGTCAGGGAAATAATAATTCCATCAACCATAGTGTTTTCCATCGTCATCAGGTTTTCCCTTTCGGTTTCTGAGTTCTCATTGGAAGACATAATTATTGCCTGATAGTTTTGTTTGATCAACACTTTCTGAATTCCCATAATAACCTCAGGAAAGAAAGAATTAATAAACTCAGGGACTATTACCCCTATGTTATATGACCTGCGGCTGATAAGTTTCTGTGCTATCGGATTAGGTCTGTATCCCATTTCTTTGGCAGTTTCCATTATCAACTCCCGGGTTTCCTTCCTGATGTCGTATTTATCATTGAAAGCCCTTGATATGGTTGAAATAGAAACATTCAACGCTTTTGCAATATCTTTGATGGTCACATGTCTCATAACTTTCAAAGATATAAAATAATTAACAAGAATATTATCATGGAAACGTTTCCGGAAGCTGGAAACGTTTCCGGAAACGTTTCCGGAAATTTTTACCCAATTTTCAGGGTAAACCTTTGTGCCTTTCATATATATTTGTTATGAAATCAAAGCTTAATCAATTTATGATGAATCCAATCGATCTGGCCACAATCCTTATCTTTTCTCTTATTGTAATCATCACGGGCATTTCATTCAGCGGCTCGGGGAAAAACCTGACCTCCTTTTTTGCCGCAGGAGGCGCCGTTCCATGGTACATCAACGGACTGTCGCTGTTTATGGGCTTCTTCTCTGCCGGAACGTTTGTCGTGTGGGGATCAATTGCCTATACACATGGAATGGTATCCATTACCATCCAATGGACAATGGCTTTTGCAGGTTTTGTGGTTGGCTTTTTCATTTCACCGGCCTGGCGCAAAAACAAGGCCCTCACGGCTGCAGAATACATCCAGTTGAGGCTGGGGAGAAAAACACAAAAGGCCTATACCTAT
>CAYMXK010000683.1:0-1839 GCA_964393915.1 uncultured Prolixibacteraceae bacterium | reverse complement strand
GTGGCCACATTGAGAAAGGAGAGCATCATCAGTGAATTCAAACCTCGCTGGTCCCAGCCCCAGATGGAATTGAAAAATTCGGGTGAGAAGTTTCCCCAGCGGGTAGATTTACCATCAAAATCCCTGAGGAAGAAGTCGTTGCGTATAAGGTGGTCGGTGATGTCCGCCACAACTTCCCTAACTGGGGCTTTTTCCTCCTCGGTTTTGGCAACGAGGTCATAATAAATTGCATAAAAGAAGTAGTGCCCGGCGAGCTCATCGGAGCTTGTATCGCACTTCCAGAGGTATTTCCCGTCTTTGCTTTTTACGAACCGGGGATTGATATCCTTCCAGAAAGGATCATTCTGTTGAACACGAAGGTTCATCTGATGACTGTACTCCGGATCGGCCAGGGGTTCGGGCCAGCCGGCAGGAACAATAACCCGCGCCGGAAATCCCGGTTCATGGGTAATGTCGACCAGCCATTTGCAGGCTTCGAAACTTCGGACAGCCAGCTGTTTTGCTTCCAGCTCGCCGGTTATGGCATACCGGAAAGCATGGGCAGCCCCATACATTGAGGTATATTTCCCATCATTGTCGGAAATGCCTGGCTCAAAGCTGTTCTTGTCGTAGGGCGTTTTGAGCCTGTTGGGGGAGATAAAACCCATGCGCTGGTTTCTTTCTTCGGTCTGGCTTGTAAAGAGTTGGGCTTTTTCCCGGAAGGTCATTGGCTGGCGGGTGATCTTTCCCACCCCTTTATTGGTGGCCAGCCAGGCAGTACCGTCTGCGCCGATGGCAATCGCGTTGACATGGTCATCGGGCAGCCACCTGAGGCTGAACCTGTAATGAAACATACCATTCTCCAGCCGGATGGCTCCTTTTTCGGTGCCAAACCATACAATCCCATCATCTCCTGCAGCAGCACAGGTAAATTTGTTGTAGGGCAGGCCTTCTTTTCCAGAGTACAATTTCCATCCGGAGCCATTGAAGCAACCTACGCCCTGCTCAGCGCCAAACCAAAGCCACCCGCGGGAATCGGTCAACAGGGCCGAGACGTTGTATGGCGCCCATTTGTAGTTTTCATCCTTCGGATAAACAGGTTGCCAGGTTTGCTGATCCTCTGTATAGAGGAACAATCCATCCGCGGTGCCTGCCGCGTAGCCATTGCCGAACTGAACTGCCGATAATACCTCGCCTTCCAGTCCGACGGGTAAGGTTAGCCCGGACCCTGCCTGCATCGCGGGACTTACAGGAGACCATTTACTGCCATCAAACCTGAAGGTGGCGTCGTCAAAAATAGCAACAGGAGATCCGTTTTCTATTCTGATACCGTGCGCTTTTTGGTCTGTCAACCCTGTTTTTGAGCTATAGTGAATAGACATGTCCTGGTAAAATTTGCGGTCCTGCACCGGTTGGCCAAATGCCAGTTGGAGGGAAAACAAGAGTAGAACCAGGTTAATTAAAATAGTTCTCATTGATGGGGATTCTTTTAAGGTTATTGAAGTGGTTTGGAATATTGTCATGGTATCTGATTTTTGACCCAAATTTATTTCATAACAAAGTAAGGATTTTGGAAGATCATTAACTTCCAATATTTTCTTCTTTTTGCATTAAAATTTACCTCCAGGATACCTTTTTATGTTGAAAATGTGAATATAAGGTTAAAATAATAACGATAAACTGACTTAAAAACAAATGAAAACTTTACCACGAAGGGCACCAGGTATTTCACAAATCACACAAAGTAATGTATGTATGGACTTTATATTTGTGTTCCTTTGTGTTCCTTTGTGCTCACTTTGTTTTCTTTGTGGTTAAGAGTAGGTTGAAAATCATGAATCATTCTTAACTAAACGACAA
>CAYMXK010000682.1:0-1841 GCA_964393915.1 uncultured Prolixibacteraceae bacterium | reverse complement strand
AATCGGGACGGGCGCCGGCCTTGCCCCCGGGGGTGTAGGCATCGTCGGAGCGTTTACGTTTGCCTGCCGTATAGTGATTGACCATGGAGTCCATGTTGCCACCGGTGACGGCAAAAAAGAGGTTAGGCCGCCCCAGTTTGCGGAAATCGCGCAGATCGTCCTGCCAGTTGGGCTGTGGAACGATGGCAACGCGCAACCCCTCGGCCTCAAGCAGACGGCCGATAACGGCCATCCCAAACGACGGATGGTCAATGTAGGCATCGCCCGAAAACAGTATTACGTCGGCAGAGTCCCAACCCCGCTCTTTCATCTCTTTTGCCGATGTCGGCAACCAATCTTTTATGCCAGGCTTTCTGTTCATACCTATCTTTAACGATTTTTCAGGCCAGATGGTTTTATCTACCCGATTTTTATTATATTCAACGCTGCTAATTTACTTTCAATATCCGGATAATATACTTTTTTCTCTTTTTTTAGTTCCGGGCGAGATTCTAATTTAAAACAAAAATAACTGAAGCAATCCATGGAATTGGTAAAACCCAAAGATCTCGTAAATGCTAATCCCGCGTTAAAATTTTTTGGAGGGGAGTTTTTTGCCAGGTTTTTAATGCATGTTCTTCGCTTTCAGAAGCTCAATAAGATTTATGAAAAGATCCATGAAAAACATGGACTTGATTTTATCGATGAAATGATAAAAATTTTAGATCTACGGATTGAAATTGATGACAATGAGCTGAAACGGATCCCTGCTTCTGGTCCTTTGGTTGTTGTGGCCAACCATCCGCTGGGCGGACTCGACGGTTTGCTGCTGATTAAATTGTTGTCGCAGGTGCGAAGCGACGTGAAGGTTCTAGCAGGGCAACTGCTCAAAAAGCTGGAGCCGCTTTCGGATTTCTTTATTGAGGTTAATCCATTCGAAAACCATTTGGAGGATGAGAACTCTTTTTCGGGTTTGCGGGAATCTATGGGGCATCTTAAAAATGGGGGTGTGCTTTGTGTTTTTCCGGCAGGTGAGGGGAGTACTTATGATACATCTAATTTTGTCAACGATAAAGTCTGGCGCTATCCGGTCATGAAATTCATTAAAAAGATGGATGTACCGGTGGTACCTGTACTTTTTCAGTCGAACAGCAGCCCATTGTTCACGTTAATCAGCAGGATTAACCCGACTTTTAAACATCTGAGGCTTCCCTCCGAACTTTTCAGGAAAAAGTATAAGAAGATCAGGGTTCGCATTGGCAATCCGATAAAACAAACCGATCAGAAGAAGTTTAGCGATGTATACCAGTACGGCCGCTACCTTCGTGCCAAAACCTACGGAATGGCTTCACCGGTGGAGGTCAGACATTTCTTTAATTATTCGCTGAAACCTGCTGTAAAGGCAGATAAAATCATCGATCCGGTATCTCCTGATCTGATCCTGAAAGAGGTGCAGAGTATCAGACATGATTTCCTGTTGTTCAAATTGAAGGAGTACAGCGTCATATGCGTACCTTCGGATATCATTCCCAATATTCTTACGGAAATCGGACGACTGCGGGAGATTACCTTCCGGGAGGTGGGTGAAGGTTCGAACCAGAGCATCGACATTGATGAATTTGATCTGTATTATCATCAGTTATTCATTTGGGACGACCAGGCGGAGAAAATTGTGGGAGCCTACCGCATTGGGATAGGTCACGAGATTATGCAGCAGTATGGCAAGAGGGGGTTTTACCTCCATTCGCTGTTCAGGCTCGACGACAGTCTCTCGGGACTGCTCGGGCAGGCGCTTGAACTGGGCCGTTCATTTGTCGTAAAGGAATACCAGCGCAAACCCATGCCGCTCTTTTTGCTTTGGA
>CAYMXK010000681.1:0-1843 GCA_964393915.1 uncultured Prolixibacteraceae bacterium | reverse complement strand
ATTTAGTTCTCTTTAATAAGTATGCGCGCACTGGCTTCCGACTTCTTTTCAATCCAGACAATCAGGTCTTCCCTTTCCAGGTCACGCCTTTTGCCAATTCTGTAGTCTTTGTTCACTACCAGCTCTTTCCCGTCCATTTGCAAAGTAACATTATCCTTCTCCCAGCCATTGATAACCAGACATGCATTCACCAGCGGCGATGCATTGTCAGCCTGCAACTCCAGTTCCAGCCATTCTGCATTTTTATTGTTGCAACCCACCAGATAGGCGCGCTGTGTAAAATCATAGCCATTACTGACAAAATCACCATTCAGTATTTTCATTGCAGGGGGTTGCAGCCATGACCTTCCAAGAACTGCAAGCTCTCCGGGGGTTTGCTTCGAAGCGCCATACATCCAGCTTGACCAGAATTTCCTCACTGTTTTTCGCTGCTCATCCTCGCTCATTTTCAATTGCCCTTCACTCCCGCTTAACCTCGCTATAATAATGTTTCCTGATTCATCGTGAAACGGAGGACCTCCCCATGCCAGGGAAAAGTGGGATGGCCGGTCGGCGGCCTGACAATACCTTCCGTCGGAGATTACCTGTGCCACCGGCCAATGGTTCCACCAGGGAAAGTGCGAAACATCAGGACGCTGCTCGATTCCGAACACCTGCATGTTGTTTTCCTTTTCAAAAAGGGTAAAAGGCTTATATTCAGATTTCAAATTGACAATCTGAACTACCGGGTTCTCTGGATTTTGCCCTTTCTTAAACGAAGGGGCTCCATTTGCCCAGGAATAAGTGTAGTGTTCTCCTTTGAGATTGACAAGTGTCATGGCATCAAGGTGAATATTGTCTTCCGGTTTGGTACCGGGCTGACAAAGCACAATGGCCTCTGATGGGCCTAAAGGATCTCCCGAAGTGTGCTGGATCACCTTTCTGATCCCAATTCCATCGGGATAAAAAGTATAATATTCGTCTATGGAATCAGACCTGCCGGTTTTTTCATCCACCTGAGAAAGTTGTTTGCGCACGCTCACCGGAATGTACCTCCAGTGCACCACCACCCTGGCAGGGGTGTTCTCGATAATCCTGACATGGGAATAGAGGCAATGCGGGTCTAACATATGCTCAAAACAGCCGTTGATGGTGTCGAAATATTCAGCGCTCTGGTCTGCCATCCACTGTCCGTTCTCCATTACCCATGCCGGAGAGTAGCGCGTTCCCCTCCAAAACACCACGCGGATGGGTGAATTATCAAACTGGACCACAATATCGGGATGCTCTTCCACTCTGAAGAGTGCGTCCCATTCCGGATAATATTTTAAGTTGGTATAATAAGCTCCGAATTTCCCATCCCCTTTCGGACCACTCGGCATTACCCTTGCCTCTATTTCAGGAGGCAGGCGGTTTTCCTTTTCCTCAGATTTATTCCTGATTACTTCCGGGGAGAGTGCATCATTGTAAATTTTAATCTCGTCATAAATCCCGTCAAATGAGAACCAGGAAGGAAGGGTTCCATAGTCTCTTACCGGATTTGACGGCATAACTTTTTCGCTGTTCATTCCAATAAGCAGATCGCTTTGGGTTGCATAAACGGGTTTCCCTTTTATGTTCAGCTGACCGGATAGTTTTCCATTCAGATAGACCTTAAATCCGGTGTTTTCGTCGTAAACTGCAGCTACATGGGACCAATCTCTCAGGGTAATTTTGGATTCCGTTTCACAACTTTGCCAAACGCCGTTAACTGATGCCGAAATTCCGATTTGCCCTTGGGGACCAACGCCAAAATAAAAACCCGACTTCCCATTTTCTCCCTGGGCAAGAATCGGAACCCAGTTCCATGGATAGGTAGCTGCGG
>CAYMXK010000680.1:0-1843 GCA_964393915.1 uncultured Prolixibacteraceae bacterium | reverse complement strand
ACACTTATCTTATCGGCACCGGCACTTAGAAGGGCATCTGCATCTTTCAGCTCACTTATTCCTCCGCCGACCGTAAACGGGATGTTGATCTCTCGGGCAATCCGCTTCACTAATTCCACAAATGTTTTCCGGCCTTCGTGGGTAGCGGTAATATCAAGGAAAACCAGTTCGTCGGCTCCCTCCTGAGCATACAGGGCGCCAAGTTCTACCGGATCGCCAACGCTCCTGATATTAATAAAGTTGATACCCTTAACGGTTTGCCCGTCCTTGATATCCAGACATGGTATTATTCGTTTTGCAAGCATAAGAGTTTCTTTCTGCCTTTCCCTGTGAGGAAAAAGTTCGCTAAGCTATATTATATTTTTCTATTTCCCTGAGACTGATTCTTCCTTCATAAATGGCCTTGCCGGTTATCACTCCGGGAATTGCCATTTCAGCGAGACGATGTATATCCGACATGGTAGCAATGCCTCCGCTGGCGATCAGATAGAGTGAGGGGAATTCAGACAAAATCTCATGATAAAGCTCAAACGAAGGGCCTTCCAGCATCCCATCCCTGCTGATATCCGTGGAAATTACCTTCGAAATACCCCGTTCAGTATAGGAAAGTATAAAAGGGATGATCTCCAGCGAAGAATCTTCCTGCCAACCGCTTACGGCGATTTTACCATCCCTGGCATCGGCACCCAGTATAATCCGCTCACATCCGTACTGCTCCAGCCAATGAATAAAGACCTCAGGCTCCTTCACGGCAATACTTCCCCCTGTTACCATGGCAGCTCCACTTTCGAAAGCGATTTTTAGGTCGGCATCAGTTTTTAAACCTCCACCAAAATCTATTGTCAGACTGGTTTTTGAGGCTATTGTTTCCAATACCTTATAATTGACAATCTGCTTCTCCCGGGCCCCGTCAAGGTCTACCAGATGCAAACGCTGCATCCCTGCAGCCTCAAACATACGCGCCACCTCCAGCGGGTCTTCATTATAAATTGTCTTTTTATTGTAATCGCCCTGACTGAGCCTTACACACTTTCCTCCAATGATATCAATGGCGGGAATTATTTCAATCTTGTGCATTACAATCCCTCCAGAATCATTTTAAGTACAGCCTGTGCAGACCATTCACGGTTTGCTGCCTCCTGAATAACAACTGAAGCAGCACTTTCAATCACCTCATCGGTAACGATCATGTTCCGGCGAACCGGCAGGCAATGCATAAACCGGGCGTTGTCTGTGAGCGCCATTTTCGATGCATCAACAGTCCAGCTCATGTCCTTGCTGAGTATCTTTCCATAGTTTGTGTAGGAAGCCCAGTTCTTGGCGTAGATAAAGTCAGCCGATTCAAATGCTTTCTTCTGGTTGTATTCCACTTTCAGATTGCCCATAAAGTCAGGAGCAAGTTCATATCCCTCAGGGTGGGTAACCACCAGGTCATAATCGGCTTTTTTCATCCATTCAACAAACGAATTGGGTACTGCCTGGGGCAAAGCGCGGGGATGGGGTGCCCATGTAAGAACGACTTTGGGTCTCGGTTTGGTTTTCAGTTCCTCAATGGTCATCAGGTCGGCAAAACTCTGCAACGGATGGCGTGTCGCCGCTTCCATGCTTACTACAGGTACTCCCGAAAATTCAATAAACTGGTTCAGAATCTTTTCCTGGTAATCGTCGTCACGGTTTTCGAAACGTGCAAAAGACCGGACGCCAATAATATCACAATATTCGCCTATCACCGGAATGGCCTCGCGGAGGTGCTCCGGCTTGTCTCCATCCATAACTACTCCCAGTTCCGATTCCATTTTCCATCCATCCTCATTCACATTCAGCACCATGGTATTCATTCCCA
>CAYMXK010000679.1:0-1843 GCA_964393915.1 uncultured Prolixibacteraceae bacterium | reverse complement strand
TTTGAGGTACACACGCTTTCCAGGCGTGCCAGTTAAACCACTCCTGCACCTATCCTTTTACGCTCTGATTTTGAGCGGTGCAAAATACAAAAAAAATGGTTACATCAAATAGTTATTCTGTAATTTCCCCGCTGAGGCTCTTATTCAGATGGATTTTAATCTCTTCCTTTTTAAGCCCCTGTCCCAAAAGCAACATGAGCTTGGTAATGGCTGCCTCCGTGGTCATATCCTTGCCGCTTATAACCCCTGCATTTAGTAATTCACGACTCGTTTCGTAATGGCCCATGTGGACACTGCCTCCCTGGCATTGCGAAATGTTCAGGATGATAATCTCATTGCGTATCGCCTTCCTGATGCTGTTGGTAAGCCAACGTGCTGTCGGAACATTACCCGAGCCGAACGATTCCAGTACAACACCTTTTAAACCAGGCATATTCAGAATGGAATCAACAACCTGTTTGCTGATTCCCGGAAACATCTTAAGAATAACAACCTGTTCCTCAAATCCTGTCCTTGCTTTAAAGATCCCTTTATTCTCTTGATAGTGAATGAATTCTGTATGGAATTTGATATCAACTCCTGCGGTGGCGAGGGCAGGATAATTTTCTGAAACAAAAGCGCTGAAATTTTCAGAATCGCGCTTGATGGCACGGTTGCCCCTGAAAAGTTTAAAGTCAAAATAAATGCAAACTTCGGGCACGATTGCCTGTCCGTTGTGCTGCGCTGCGGCAATTTCCACCGCAGTTATAAGGTTTTCTTTTCCATCAGTCCGTATGGTGCCTACAGGAAGTTGAGATCCTGTAAGGATAATTGGTTTACCAAGGTTTTCGAACATAAAACTCAGTGCCGATGCAGTATATGCCATGGTGTCAGTGCCGTGCAATATGACGAACCCGTCAAAGCTGTGATAGTTTTTTTGAATGGTGTGTGCAATCTTTTCCCAGATGGAAGGCGTCATGTTTGATGAGTCGATAGGGGGATTGAAGGTTAATGCTTTTATCCGGTAGCCGAATTTATTAAGTTCGGGTACCTCCCGCTGGATCTCTTCAAATTTCACGGGCGCCAGCGTTCCATTTACAGGGTGAATGGCCATCCCGATGGTTCCTCCGGTGTATAAAATCAGAACAGAAGGAGTGCGTTGGCTGTTAGAATGGATCATGCTTCAATGATTAATTTCTGTCAAAGGTATTAAATCCCGAACAGCATCTTTGCGTTGGCTGTGGTTATTTGTTCAACTTCTTTGGAGGTTGTTTCATAAATTCCGGCTAATTTGTCAGCAATATGCAACAGGTAGGCACTTTCATTTCTCCTGCCACGGTGGGGCATGGGTGCCAGGTAGGGTGCGTCCGTTTCAAGGAGCAGGTGATTAATATTTACCTTCTTCAGTACTTCAGGCAGATTGCTGTTCTTAAAGGTTACTACTCCGCCAATTCCCATATAAAATCCGATATCAGTAATTTTCTGAGCCTCGTTTTCCGATCCTGAAAAACAATGAAATACCCCTTTCAGGTTCCCGTCCTGTTCTTCACTTAAAATGGAATATACTTCATCGAACGAATTCCTTACATGTATGACCACCGGAAGATGCATGGCACGTGCCATTCCGAGTTGCGTCCTGAAGGCTTCCTGCTGTTCCTTCAGGTAAGTTTTGTCCCAATACAGGTCAATGCCGATTTCCCCGATTCCGTAAAAAGTCTCTTTTTCGAGCCATGTTTGTACCAGCATTAATTGTTCCTTGTAGTTTTTGCCAACCGAGGTGGGGTGGAGACCCATCAGAGGATAGCAAATATCAGGATAGGCGTTCCTTAAAGCCAGCATACTGCCAATTGATTTTTCGTCAATA
>CAYMXK010000678.1:0-1851 GCA_964393915.1 uncultured Prolixibacteraceae bacterium | reverse complement strand
AAATTCATAGCTTATGAGAATTCAGGTATTTGCCGTTTCTATGCTGTTTTTTATCTTGTTTTCCTGCGGAAAAACCACCCGGCAGGAGCCCATCGACCGGTTTGCTCTGGTCGAACGGCACAATATACAGGTTAATGCGTTTAACCCACTGGCTTCACTTACCGTAGGAAACGGAAACTTTGCTTTTACTACCGATATTACCGGTTTGCAGACTTTTTTCATGGAATACGAAAAGGGAGTATCCCTGGGCACTATGTCAAACTGGGGCTGGCATACCACACCCAACACAGAACAATTCGATATTTCAGAAACATACTTGTACCACGAGGTGAATGGCCGGCAGGTTCCCTATGAGCATCAGGTGAATACATCGCAACGTGCCACCGGGGCAGCGAACTATTTCCGGGAAAACCCGCACCGCCTGCACCTGGGGATTATCCGGCTGGTCATTTTAAAAGAAAACGGCGAAGAAATTACATTGGCCGATGTGGTCAACCCTGACCATCAGCTCGATTTATGGCGGGGTGAGGTTTCGAGTCGTTTTGAAGTGGAAGGGCAACCTGTTGAGGTTACGGTTTTTGCCCATCAGGATATAGATATGATATCGGCACGGATCGAATCACCCCTGATTGCAGCCGGGCGGCTGTCGGTCGAATGGCTTTTCCCTTACGGAATGCCGGCCCATGTCCATGCCGGTTACGATTTTAGTTCACCTGAAAAGCACACTTCGGGGATCATTTTCACAGGATCAAACAAAGCTACAATCAGCCGCAAACTTGATGAAGACAGTTACTTTTCAAAGGTTAGCTGGAGCGAAGGGTCAGAGTTGAAAGAAAAAGAGAGGCACAGGTTCATCCTGGAGCCAGCTTCAAATAGCCAGACGCTTGAGTTTTCGTGCCTGTTTACGCCGGGATCTCCTGATGTTGAGTTGCCTGCCTTTGAAGAAACCCAAAAAAACAATGAACATCACTGGGAGGAATTCTGGATGTCGGGCGGAGCCGTAGATTTTTCGGACTGTACCGACCCACGTGCCTTCGAACTGGAGCGCCGGGTAGTACTTTCGCAATACCTCACCAAAGTAAACGGTTCGGGAAACCTGCCTCCACAGGAAACCGGACTGACTTTCAACAGCTGGTTCGGAAAATTCCACCTCGAAATGATCTGGTGGCACAGTGCCCATTTCTACAACTGGCAACGCCCACAATATATGGCCGGGCAACTTAATTATTACCGCGAAATTTACCAGAAAGCGCACGATTTTACCCGGCTGCAGGGTTATGAAGGTGTTCGCTGGCCGAAAATGGTTGGTCCCGACGGGCAGAACAGCCCCTCATCAGTCGGCTCGTACCTTATCTGGCAACAACCTCATCTGATCTATCTGGCCGAACAAATTTACAGGGCCAATCCAACCCAAAAAATACTTGAGGAATATGCGGATCTGATCTTTGCCACTGCCAATTTTATGGCCGGTTTTCCTCAATTCGATGAGTCCACGGGAAAATACAACCTGGCGCCACCGCTAATTCCGGCACAGGAACACTGGGCCCGCTTAACCACCATGGACCCACCCTTTGAGCTGGCTTACTGGCACTGGGGCCTCACCATTGCGCAGCAATGGAAGCAACGCCTGGGGCAACCCATTGATACAAAGTGGGAAGAAGTGCGCAACAATCTTCCAGCCCCGGTAGCCATCGACAGCTTGTATATGGGAATTGCCAATGCACCCGATTCTTATACAAACCCGCTCAACATGCGCGACCACCCAATGGTACTGGGAACCCTGGGCATGTTGCCGCTATGGGAGAAAGTAGATGTTGAAATCATGCGCAACACCCTGAAACTGGTGATGGA
>CAYMXK010000677.1:0-1858 GCA_964393915.1 uncultured Prolixibacteraceae bacterium | reverse complement strand
CATTTCTTTGACCTAATACAGTAAATGTCATTACTGCCAGAATTACTGATAAAATAAATGCTGTTCTGTTCATATAATATTCGATTTGAATTGTTGTATTATCCTCTTTTGGAAACCGTGAAATTTGATGTTGTATGCTGTTTTCAGTTTGATCCTCTAAAAATAATCTTTTCTGCAAACCATAACAATGACATATAATTTTTACGGTATTTTTCAATGAATAAATATTTGCACAATAAATCCGATTGCCTTGACAGACTGCTGTTTGGTTATTTTTGGTATTTTTCGTCACTTAAACTAATTTGTTATGAAACCATGAAATCACCATGATTAGCAAAACACAAACCGGAATGAATACCTTTACTCATGGTGATTCCATCTGACCATTAAAAAAACAAGACAATTTATACAGATGAAAAATAAAGCTGCAATACGAAATCCCTGGGCCTGGATTCCCACTCTCTATTTTGCGGAAGGATTACCCTATGTGGTCGCCATGACCTTAAGCGTTATCATGTTCAAGCGGATGGGTATATCCAATACAGACATTGCTCTTTATACCAGCTGGTTATATCTTCCATGGGTAATTAAGCCCCTATGGAGCCCTGTCGTGGATATTCTTCGAACTAAGCGGTATTGGATCGTAATCATGCAGCTGGTTGTCGGTGGAGCCCTGGCTGGTGTTGCCCTGACGTTGCCGGGCAGTAACTATTTTAAATGGTCAATGGCATTTCTCTGGCTGCTGGCTTTCAGCTCAGCCACACACGACATAGCTGCCGACGGGTTTTACATGCTCGGGCTAAGTAAACATGACCAGGCTTTTTTTGTGGGCATCAGAAATACCTTTTACCGGCTTGCTATGCTCTCAGGACAGGGATTGCTGGTCGTGCTGGCAGGTTATCTTGAAAATCAAACCAGCAATATACCGAAGGCATGGAGCCTTACTTTTTTTGTATTGGCAGCCATGTTTGCAGGATTCTTCATTTATCATTTTCTGATTCTACCATATCCTGCTGAGGATATAGAGCGAAGCACCTCCAGTGTGAAAGAGGTAATATCTGCATTTTTAGATACGTTTGCATCTTTCTTTCGGAAAAAGCAGGCGATTCTGGCTATTGCATTTATGTTGCTTTTCAGGCTGGGGGAGGCCCAGCTCGTAAAACTGGCTTCTCCATTTCTCCTCGACTCCAGGGAGTTGGGAGGATTGGGACTATCCACCACAGACATTGGATTTGTATACGGTACCGCCGGCATTGTTGCCCTTACCCTTGGTGGTATTCTTGGAGGAATTGCAATTGCCGTTCATGGTCTTAAGAAGTGGTTATGGCCAATGGCCCTGGCCCTTAATGTTCCTAATGTGGTGTATGTAGCTTTTGCCATTTGGCAGCCTGCATCCTTGTGGTGGGTTACTTCTGGAGTCGTGGTGGAGCAGTTTGGCTATGGATTTGGGTTTACAGCCTATATGTTGTACATGATTTATTTTGCTGATGGTCCCAATAAAACCGCCCATTACGCCATTTGTACAGGATTTATGGCACTTGGCATGATGCTGCCCGGGATGGTCAGTGGTTGGATACAGGAGCAGACTGGCTACCAGTGGTTTTATGTCTGGGTGGTTATCTGCACACTGCCTGGCTTTGCCCTCCTGCCTTTTATGAAGATAGATCCCGCATTTGGAACAAAAAAGGCGAAATAAAATGCAAGCGTGTTTAGTCACATTCATTCTCAGTCCTTGGATAGATACAATTTTTTAACGATTATCCCGGAATCATTACATTTATATTAATTTGAAGTTTTAGTCTTCTGATTTGCCTTTTCTTCTTATTTTTACCGGTTCTAAATTAATATCAGATCATAA
>CAYMXK010000676.1:0-1868 GCA_964393915.1 uncultured Prolixibacteraceae bacterium | reverse complement strand
GCTTCGCCAATCGTTAAAATAGATTCGAAGGAAAGGGTAAGTTTTCCATCCTCCTTCAACCGGCATTTGCGGGGATGGGTTTGCACATATTTAAGGATCTTCCCGAAAGCATCCGACTGGTAGTAAGGAGATCGCTGGTCGGCGGGAAAATAACAAATCATTTTCTGGTTCTTCAGCACAATTCTTTCTATGCCCAGCTGAATAGCCAGCCAGCGTAAACGCACCACGTTAAGTAGCTCTGAGCTGGACTGTGGCAGTTGACCGAAGCGGTCGACCAGACTGGCTTCATACTTTTGGAGCTGGGCTTCGTTTTCCTGGTTATCGAGTTCCCGGTAAAGCATCATTCGTTCGGCAGTACCAGGGATATAGCTGTCGGGGAAGAGCAGCTCCAGGTCGGTATCGATCTGGCAGTCGCTGATATATTGCAGTTTGAGAAATGCCTGTGTATTCTCAGGCGCCTCCTGCATGAAAATATCGCCAAATTCTTCAGATTTCAATTCCTGTACAGCTTCATTCAGAATCCTGTGGTAAGTTTCAAAGCCGATGTCGGCAATAAACCCGCTTTGTTCGGCACCCAGCAGGTTTCCGGCACCCCTGATATCGAGATCCTGCATCGAAATATTAAAACCGCTGCCCAGATCCGAAAACTCTTCAATGGCTTTAAGCCGGCGACGGGCTTCGCTGGTCAGCGTAATTAAAGGTGGAGTGATCAGGTAGCAAAACGCCTTTTTGTTCGACCGCCCTACTCTGCCGCGCAACTGGTGCAGGTCGCTCAGTCCGAAATTCTGAGCCTGGTTGATGATCATTGTGTTGGCATTGGGAATATCGAGTCCCGATTCGATTATCGTGGTAGCTATCAGCACATCGTAGTGCCCGTTGATAAAACCGAGCATTACCTTTTCGAGTGATGGGCCATCCATCTGGCCATGTCCCACAATTGTTTTCACTCCCGGCACGATCCGTCTGATGGTGGCTTCCACTTCGTGGATATTCTGTACTCGGTTATGAATAAAGAAAACCTGTCCGTTGCGGCCTACCTCATACAGAATAGCATCACGAATCAACTGTTCGTTAAAGCCATGCACCTCGGTGATGATGGGATAACGGTTGGGGGGCGGAGTCTGGATGATCGAAAGATCGCGGGCGCCCATAAGCGAAAACTGGAGCGTACGTGGAATGGGCGTTGCAGTCAGTGTCAGGGTATCCACATTCACTTTCAGTCTTTTCAGCTTCTCTTTTACCCCCACACCGAATTTTTGTTCTTCATCAACGATGAGCAGGCCCAGGTCCTTGAATTGTACGTCGTTGCTCACCAGACGGTGTGTCCCAATTATAATATCTACTTTGCCTTCCTTTACCTCCTTAAGTGCTTCCTTTATTTCTGCTGATGACCTCAGCCTGCTGATGTATGATACATTTACCGGAAAATCGGCCAGTCGCTCCGAGAATGTTTTGGAGTGTTGCAATGCCAGGATGGTTGTAGGTACCAATACAGCTACCTGTTTGCCATCGGTAACCGCCTTGAAGGCTGCACGGATAGCCACTTCCGTCTTGCCGAAGCCCACATCACCGCATACCAGGCGATCCATCGGCATAGTCTTCTCCATATCGTCCTTTACAGCTTGTGTCGCTTTTTCCTGATCAGGTGTATCTTCATAAATAAATGAAGCCTCAAGCTCCGTCTGCAAATAGCTGTCGGGAGAGAAGGCAAACCCCTTCTCCTCCCGTCTGCGTGCATACAAGGCTATCAGTTCCCTGGCAATATCCTTCACCTTGCTCTTGGTCCGGTTTTTCAGTTTTTGCCAGGCAGGGCTCCCCAGCTTATTGAGCGAGGGTTCTGTTCCGTCCTTTCCTTTGTATTTGGATAT
>CAYMXK010000675.1:0-1878 GCA_964393915.1 uncultured Prolixibacteraceae bacterium | reverse complement strand
ATTTTCGCCGTAACGGCCCCTTGCAATTTTTATATTTTCCTGTATGGTTGCTTCATCTTCGCAATGGGTTGCTACCAATGTAGGGGAATGTCGGAAAATCTCTGCGAGAACATCTTCGCTATCAACAAGCATATTCCCGGTTGATGAACCCATAAAAACCTTAATTCCGCAAATACGTGACGGATCGGTTTTTAAAACCTCCCCAAGATTGTCGTTAGTGGCTCCCATGTAAAAGGAGTAATTTGCCGATGAAACTTCTGCTGCACGTTTGTATTTTTCTTCCAGAAGTTCCTGTGTTACGGATTGCGGGTTGGTATTGGGCATTTCCATATAGGAAGTAATGCCTCCGGCTACTGCAGCTCTACTTTCAGTGGCAATATCTCCCTTGTGCGTCAATCCCGGTTCCCTGAAGTGAACCTGGTCGTCAATCACGCCCGGAATGAGATAGAGGCCAGTGGCATCAATGCTTCTCTGAAAGCTACCCTTGTTGTTGCCGGGGTACGCTCCTTCAGCTACTTTCTCGATGGTTTCTCCATTAATAATGACATATCCCGGAAATTTCCTGCCCTCATTAATGATCAGTGCATTTTCAACCAGTGTCTTCATAAATAGGATTATTTAAAATCAAAGGTACATATAAACGTAAAAAAGGCCGCAATATGCAACCTTTAAAAATTCCGGCATTTAATATTTATTCAATACTTTTTCCAGAAACTCCTTAATTTCATCTTCAAAACACCCCACATGGCCTCATTGAAAATACCCCCGCTCATTTTGGAGGTGCCTTCCTTACGATCGGTGAAAATAATGGGTACCTCAACAATTTTGTAGCCGAGCTTGTATGTTGTGAATTTCATCTCAATCTGAAAACCATAGCCTTTCAACCGGATATCATCAAAATCGATCGATTCCAGGACCTTTCTTTTATAGCACTTGAATCCGGCGGTGGTATCCATTACCTGCATTCCGGTAACCAACCTTACATATACTGAAGCAAAATACGACATGAGAACCCTTCCCAGCGGCCAGTTTATTACGTTAATACCCGAGATATACCTTGAGCCGATGGCAAGGTCGGCTCCATTCAGCACGGCTGTCTGTAGCCTTTCAAGATCGTTCGGATCATGGGAAAAGTCACAATCCATCTCAAATATGAAATCATACTTATGCTCCAGGGCCCATCTGAACCCGGCAATATAGGCCGTGCCAAGGCCAAGTTTACCTACCCTTTCCACTAAATGCAATCTCCCTTCATATTCCGGCTGAAGTCTTTTGATAATCTCTGCCGTACCATCAGGGGAATTGTCGTCAATGATAAGGAGGTGAAAGGGAGTGGGCATTGAGAAAACTTTTCTGACCATGTTTTCCACATTCTCTTTCTCATTGTAGGTGGGTATTATAACCAGGCTTTTTGTCACAGTCCTTGTATTTATTTTGAATGTGTTGCGAAAATAAGGTTTATTTTTTAATCCAAACAGGTGGATCAGTTAATTAACTGAGGATCCGGAGGCGGAAAAGGAGCGGGAAAACCCCGTGGTTGATTAAGGTTGCCATAAATTCACTTTGACTGTTTATATGTCTGATCAGGCAGCAAGGAGGTGGATGTATGAATGGGCTTCCATTAAAAAGGGATTTATATATTACAGATAGTTAGTATTTTAACCCGGATAGAACCTTCCGGGCAGTGATGAAAGCTCTCTATTCTCAATGTTGGCAGCAGTTTCGGGATTCTAAAGTTAAGCGAATGTTAGGTAATTTTTTTTCATGGAACAAAGTCCTGATAAATAATAATTTGACCCTGACTGAGCCGGTCTCCTGTGATTTTTTTTCCCTGCATGATTTGCATGAATGGAATAAGCGGGTACCTTTGTCGCCGCG
>CAYMXK010000674.1:294-1890 GCA_964393915.1 uncultured Prolixibacteraceae bacterium | reverse complement strand
CATTTCGGAATTTCCGGAGGGGAATGGGTTTCAGGCCATCATCCTGGCGGTGGCCCATCAGGAGTTCCGGGACATCAACCTGAAGGCGCACCGGGAAACGGGGGCCATCATCTACGACGTGAAAGGGATACTGGACAGGGAGATTGTGGATGGGAGGCTTTGATTACAGCAATGGCCAGATGCTTAATTATTCGTATATTTGAAAATAAAAATGGAAGCGATATAACCTTTTACCCAGTGCCTATGAACAGTCCTGAAGTTAAAAAATTCATTCGCGATCACAGTAACCTCTTCTGGTACACTCCCGAAGATAAAAAAGAAGAGATCGGTCACGAATTTCTCGTGGAAACGATTTTGAATTATGGCACACTTGACGATTTCAATGAGCTTGTTAAAATTTTGGGAATTAAACAACTATCCAAGATATTCTTTAGAGCTAAAGGGAGACAAAAACAAAATTATTATCCCGAGATCTACCACTATTTTTCTTTAATATTCAAGAAATATGCATAGAGAAATATTAAACCCCGATCAAGTTGACCTTTTACCATTGGTAAAGCAATTTAAAAGGGAGTTTTACCTGGTAGGCGGAACAGCCATCGCATTAAACATCGGCCACCGAAGGTCAATCGATTTCGACTTGTTTAAATTTTCTGCCATCAGGCATAAAAGTATTATCAATAAAATAGAGTCTTTCAACTCTTCTTATCAGGTGACCAGAAGAGTTACTGAACAACTAAACGTGGTGGTTCACAATGTAAAATTCACATTTTATCAATATCCGTTTAAAGTAAATGCTAATGTCAATTTTGATCAAATGCTTCGCATGCCCGGTCTTTTAGATCTTGCAGCGATGAAAGCTTATGCATTAGGCAGAAGATCAAAATGGAAAGATTATGTAGACATCTATTTTCTTCTAAAAGATTATTTTACGGTTAAGGAAATCGCGCAAAATGCAACGCTCATCTTTGGACAGCTGTTTTCTGAAAAACTATTCAGGGCTCAATTAAGTTATTTTGATGATATAGACTACACCGAACCCGTTGAATTTCTCGTACCTGCCGTACCTGATGAAGAAATTAAAAGCTTCCTGACCGACAAGGCAACCGATTTGCCTGGTTGCCGTTAGGTCCCTCACTACGTTCGGGATGACAGAGCCACGAATGCACGAATAGTACTTATATTTTTTTCTTTTCGCGTAAATTCGTGTAATTCGTGGATAAAAAGAAAGATTTGGATTCCCACTTTCGTGGGAATGAGTTGAAGAGATAACAACGTTTTTGCGGGAATGAGTTCACGCGATGAGATAACGCACATTATCATTCCTGGAGAGACTAAACAACGCACTTTATCATTCCTGCGAAAGCAGGAATCCAGTAGTGATCCTGAATAATGCACAATAAATTTCCTTAAATTTGCACAATCGGGGGCGCCAGCAAAGAGAAGATAAAACGATCCCTCGGGCAAAGCCCTTTAGGTCCCTCACTCCGTTAAGGTCCCTCAGGCAAAGCCTTCGGGATGACAGGTGCATATTGGGGGCGTGAGTGTTAGGTCCCTCACTTCTTTCATGTCGCAAGCAGCATTGAAGATGGTGAC
>CAYMXK010000674.1:0-284 GCA_964393915.1 uncultured Prolixibacteraceae bacterium | reverse complement strand
ATTATCATTCCTGCGAAAGCAGGAATCCAGTAGTGATCCTGAATAATGCACAACAAATTTCCTGAATAATGCACAATAAAATTCCTTAAATTTGCACAATCGGAATTTATTTGCACCTTTGAATCAAATTATATAACTTGATTATGAGTTACATAAAAAGGATAATTGAAGAAGATTTGTTGGAGAAACTGTCTGCTTCGGGTGCTGTGCTTATAAAAGGACCAAAATCGTGTGGGAAAACAGAAACAGCCAGTCAATTTGCAAAAAGCGTTTTAAAAATGGAC
>CAYMXK010000673.1:0-1908 GCA_964393915.1 uncultured Prolixibacteraceae bacterium | reverse complement strand
AATAGCAATTCCAGTTTCATCAGGTTATCAATAATGACGGGGAAATTCCATTTATCGGCATTGTGGTCCCACGACCGGATGCACCCTACTGCCGGATTAAAGCGAGTGATGAGCGTCCGGGCACTTTCCAGCAACACCTCCCTGTAGTATTTATTCCCAGTCAGGCGAAGGCCATTTCCGAAACTGCAGAACATTTTGAAACCCATATCATGGGTCCGGCCATTATGTTTTTGATCCTCCACATTTAATGTGTAGTGTTCTGCCGCGCTTTTCCATGCGGTATCGCCTGTGTATTCATAAATAAACCACAGGTTCCCCGGGAAAAAGCCACTCGTCCAGGGGCCAGATCCGGTAAGGTCGAGGCTCCCATCTTCCTTCACCGACCGGGGATTCAGGGTGTCAACGGGAATTTCGTCAAGCATGGCCTTATATTTTCTGGCTGCTTCACCGAAGTTTTGGTCAACCAGTAACAAATCGTCTTCAGCTGCGGTTTTATAACTGCATGCGCCGGAAATACATACTGCAGCAAACAATAGGAGAGCTGCCGGAAGAAATATCAGGTTCCTTTTTTCCATAAGAGATGAATTAAATCGTTAAAACCAGTTGCATTTTCTGGCGGTATTGCGAAAATTAAGCATCGAGTTATTGCAAAATCAATTTACGGACCACCATGCGGTCATTCTGCACAATCCTGACCAGCAAAGTTTTTCCTCCACCGGGTAATTTCTGGTAAAAATCACCCCGGATGTTTTTTTCAATGAAAATCAGCCGCCCGTGGATGTCGAAAACCTCCAGATGGTAGGGTAACTCCCTGTCTGTGGCGGGGCATATGATGAGGGCGGAACGGGTGGAAAAAACATGGAAATGATTATCGTCAGCCTGCTGAAGTTTAGCTGCCGTGGTAAATAACCGCACATACACCATGTTGGCCGACCGGGCGGAAATCCGTCCGTCCGCATCAACCGCATATACATAATATAGTCCAAAATTCAGATGGCGGGTATAAATATTGGTTTCACTGTCAGGTTCTGTCACTTCGGCAACTGCGCCATTGGCTGAACTGACAGCAGCCTCAAGATCATTCACCGAAGCTGTGGGCACGCCCATCCTGACCAGGTAGAGTTTCCCCTTTTTGGAACTCATGGCCCGGGCATAAGCATTGGGGCCATTGGTCGTTTCCTGGTAGGCGGAAGTAACCCGCGGACGCTTATCGGGTTCCCTGAAAATTGCCTGTTTCAGTCCGGTGAGTGTATCTCCCACAGCAGAGCGCACCCCGTCTGCCTTAACAACAATGGTTGAGTTATGGGGAAGAATGCCCAGGTTCCTGAAGGTGATCTCCATTTTGCTGTCATCAAGTTTCCGGACTTCCCACTCTTTTGAGCCGGCTCCTGAAGTTCCCGAGACTGAAATGACAGATGCCTTGCCCATATCGGCAGGATGCACATCCAGATTAAAGGACAGCACAAAACTGCTGTCGCTGAACTGAACCAGCCTGGAATAAACGGAAAATACCCGGGCATCTCCACTTCGGTCTTTTAACTGAGCTTCATAGAGTGAAGCCGGAAACAAGCCGGGGAGATTGTGTCCTTCCCATTCACCATCGGGCCGGTTGGGTTGCCATTGGCCCGGCAATTTGTTTCCCTGGAAACCGATGTTGTAGTTTTTCCCTGATACCCATGGACTCTGACAGGCAGATCCGGAACCTTTGCAGTTCCAGAATACCTGGTTCACGCCTGACCAACCGTGGCCAGATCCGCTGTTGTCTCTGTCCTGCACACGGATCTCGCCGTCGGACACAATTTTATCGAACAAAATTCCCATGGCCCAACGGTGGTGCGGGCCGATGTCGGCATTGGTTTTAACCGCCGTGGACTGAGTAAAAACACTTGGCCCGCAAACCCTTGAAGA
>CAYMXK010000672.1:0-1914 GCA_964393915.1 uncultured Prolixibacteraceae bacterium | reverse complement strand
CAATCTTTCAAACACCATTGCGGGACGGGCGCCTGGTGTTACTGTCGTAGGATCAACAGGGCTCGCCGGTGCATCCTCGAGCATTAGGATCAGGGGTAGTTTTGCTGAACCTCTTTACGTAATTAACGGTGTAATCAAATCCAAAGCCGATTTTGATGCACTGGATGCAAGTGAAGTGGAAACTATCAATTTTCTGAAAGATGCAGCCAGCGCCTCTATCTACGGATCGAAAGCAGGAAATGGTGTTGTTTTGGTAACTACAAAGATTGGAACCATTCAAAAACCGGTTTTCGATTATAAAGGCTCTTATTCAACATCCAGGCCTACTAGACCGATCCAGGACTATACTGCTACAGAGGAGCTTCATTATCTGAACCAGATGGCTGCTTACAGAGGTCAGAGTGCCCCTTTCGGGCAGGAGATATTTGAATACTTTAAGGATAAAAGTTACAGCATAAATGACTATATCTGGCAAAATCCTACAGTTCAGCAGCACAACATCGGCGTGAGAGGTGGCTCAGAATCAGTATTGTACTTTATGTCTTTGGGGTACCATACAGAAGATGGTTCTTATCATAATCTGGGATATAACAGGTACAATTTCAGGTCAGACGTCACAGCTAATATTACCAAAAGGTTTAAAGTAAACTTTAATCTCAGTGGTAACCAGAGGAACTATAACCGCTGGTACTGGCCATACGATGGTGCCGAGGACTTTAATGTTGGTGATTTTTATAGGGCAACTTTCAATTGGACAAGGTTGTATCCTTTCTATGTAGATGAGCAAGGCAATCCGACGACTGATACCAATGCAAATCCTGTTGTTCCAGGCGCCTGGCATCCAGTTGAGCTGATGATCAATAGCGGTGGTTACAGGGATACCAAATATAGAACCTTTGACGGCATACTCCGTTTCGACCTCGACCTGAGTGAAATTGTTGATGGCTTGAGTACTAGCGTTATGGGACACTATATGGCATGGGATAAGAACATGAAATCATTTGTTATTCACAACAAGGCATATATATTTCAGTCTGGAAGTGCAACCAACCAGTTTGTTCCAGGCCCGATAGATCCTACCAAAATAAATCTTCATAATCTAAGTGCTTCCTACCAAAACATACAGGAAACTGCTGATTTTTATAATTCCTACCAGTTTAACTGGCATGTTAATTACCAGAAAACTTTTGGGAAGCATGATATCTCTGCCTTGGGGGTTTATGAACAAAGTGCTGACAATGGCAAATACCTTAGCGGTCGGGCCGAAGATCTTTTAACAACCAGCATTGATCAGATATATAACACATCAACTGATGCAGCAAGGAGATGGTTTACCGGAAGCGAGTCTCAAACAGCGCGTGTTTCTTGGATTGGCCGATTAAATTACGCGTTCGATGCCAAGTACATAGCTGAGTTTTCGTTCCGCTACGATGGCAACTACAAGTTTGAACCCGACAAGCAATGGGGTTTCTTTCCTTCATTCTCTGCCGCTTGGCGTATTTCCGAAGAAAATTTCATGGAAAATCTGGGGTGGCTCAGCAATCTTAAATTGCGCGGTTCCTATGGATCTACAGGTAATGATGATGTTAGCGCATTTATGTGGAGCCAAACCTATTCAAAAACAACAGGTTTCGTTTTTGGCAACTCATTGTATGACGGATTGATGCCCGGCGCCATGCCTAACCCGCTGGTTACCTGGTCTACTTCTGAAATGATTGATGTAGGTCTGGATTACGGATTGTTCAACAACAAACTCTATGGGGAATTTGATATATTCTCCCGGACACAAAGTGATATTCTGGGTACCCGCCTGGGATCCACACCATCAACATTAGGAGCATCTCTCCCGGCAGTAAACTACGCAGAACGCTCTTGGAAAGGGTGGGAAGCATCAGCAAACTGGACAGATAAGGT
>CAYMXK010000671.1:0-1922 GCA_964393915.1 uncultured Prolixibacteraceae bacterium | reverse complement strand
AAGGTTGTGACCTTTTTAGGACGAATCACAACACAAAAAGGGCCTGAATACTTTATTGAAGTGGCCAGACTGGTTATCGGCCGGATGAAAAATGTTCATTTTGTAATGGCAGGGAACGGTGAGCTAAGAGACAAAATCATAGAACTTTGTGCCCGGTATGGAATTAGCGACAGATTCCACTTTACCGGCTTTTTGAATGGATCCGAGGTTACTGATATGCTCCGCAGAAGCGATTTATTTATCATGCCTTCGGTTTCAGAACCTTTCGGCATTGTGCCTCTTGAAGCCATGCAAGCCAATGTTCCTACCATCATTTCGCGTCAATCGGGAGTTGCCGAGATAATCAGGAATGCAATAAAAACAGATTTTTGGGATGTTCATGCGATGGCCGATGCTGTGCACGGAATACTGAAATATAAAAAGTTGATAAAAACACTGGCGTTAGAGGGGAAAAAGGAAGTTGACAAACTAAACTGGGAAAATTCTGCCAGAGCAATCAGGCAGGTTTACCTGAGCACACTAACTAAACAGGCATGCTGACATGAAAAATATTTGTATGTATTTTCAAATTCATCACCCCTTTCATTTAAATACATTTCGATTCTTTGATGTGGGTGAATCGAAGAACTGGTATAATCATTTGAGAAATGAAGCGGAAATTAAGGAATATGTAACTAATTATTATAAACCAACCAATAATTTTCTTCTCGAATTGATTCGGCAATCGAAAGATAAGCTTAAAATTTCGTTTCATATTTCCGGAACATCGCTCGACCAGTTTTTGATATACACCCCTAATATACTTAACAGTTTTAAACAATTATCCGATACCGGACAGGTTGAGTTCACAGGAGGTACAGCATCACATTCCATTGTTTCACTGTCTGATGGAAAGGAAGAATTCAAGCGTCAGATCGCATTGAACAGGGACCAAATTGAATACTATTTTGGACAAAAACCTCAGGTGTTCGTAAATTCCGATTTGCTTTTTACCAATCAAATAGGTGATATTGTTGCCGAAACCGGTTATCCGGCAATTCTGACAAACGGGGCAAAAAAGATCTTGCAATGGAGAAGCCCCAACTTTTTATATTCAGGCACAGTACTGAAGAAAATCAAAATTCTGTTTCGTAATGAAGGTATCAGCAACGAACTTTCTAGGCTGATAAACAATACAGGGCAAATGGAAAAACCAGAACAGTTTATTACTACTTTTAATACTATCCGACCTGAGGAACCTGTGTTGAATATCTATCTCAATTACTCAGTTCTGGGTGGAACCGGATTGGATGTCAAACAACGATTTTTCCATGTAATGGTTTCTAAAATAATAAAAGAGCAAACATTCAGCTTTAGTTTACCCTCTGCAGTTGTTGAACAATACAGTTCCGTTGCTGAAATTGGTTCGGATGAACCGGTTTGCTGGGTCGAACATTTCCATGATTCATGGTTCCCCGGGAATGAACTGCAAAGAGAAGCCCTGAAACAACTATTAAAGCTTGAAAAGCTGGTAATAAGATCTGCAAATCCTAATTTGAGAACCGACTGGCATTACCTGCAAACTTCCGATCATTTTCAACTTATGGATGAAAATCATCCGGATTATTGCCAAAACTGCTCTAATCAAATCATGCATAAATCGAGGTACGATGCCTTTATCAATTTTATGAATATTCTGGAAGACTTCAGGCAACGTTTAAAGGCGGAAAAAATCAGTAAATCAGGCAGAAAAGAAAAAGACATTTCACTTATATCAGAATAAATATGGTGAATAATCGCAAAAAACAACAATTATTAATTAATGAAAGGAAAACAGTTATGTTAATTAAAGCAAAAACTCTGCAAGGGTACAAATTAGACAGCAAAGATGGAGAAATAGGAAAAGTGAAGGAATTTTACTTCGACGATAAACATTGGGCTAT
>CAYMXK010000670.1:0-1924 GCA_964393915.1 uncultured Prolixibacteraceae bacterium | reverse complement strand
CACCTGCCCTTCTGTAAACAGATGCTTTCATTAAAAAGTATTCGGGGTGGTTCCGAAGCCCTTTTTCTGCAAGGGAGAATTCTTCCAGGGCTTTTTGATAATCAAGCAAACACCAGTAGTAATACTGGCCAAGAGCCATGTGAATTTCAGGAAGTTCGGGATCCAGTCTGATGGCTGTATCTATGGCTTCCTTGCATTTTCTAACCCTGTCATAACTGCGGTCGAAGTGAAACCAATACATGGCTGAATGACAAATGGACAAACGTAAATAGGCGAGCGCAAATTCGTGATCCAGTTCAATGGCTTTTGAATACATTGAAATAGCTATGGAGTAATCCTGCTTATCGTAGCTTCGCCAGTAGTAATTATTACCGATCAGATAATAGTTGTAAGCCTCCATATTTCTGGTAGGCACCTTTTTTATCAGGTTCTTTTCCTGTGGTGTAATGACGGCCTTAAGCTCCCTGGCAATGTTTTCTGCAATTTCACTCTGTATATAGAAAATATCTGTCAGCATTCGGTCATAATTTTCTGACCACAGGTGGCGGTCTCTCTTCCCGTCGATCAGCTGCACGGTGATGCGCACCTGATCGTCGTGTTTTCTTACGCTTCCTTCCAGAATGTAATTCACTCCAATACTTTGGGCGATTTCGGTAGTGGAAAGTTTGCTGTCGCGGAAGCGCTCAACTGTGGTGCGTGATATCACCCTTAGATCACCAATCCGGAAAAGATGATTGAGGACATCTTCCATGATGCCGTCAGTAAAATATCGGCTGTCCTCCTCACTGCTCAGATTCTTGAAAGGCAGTACTGCGATTGATCTTTCCTGCCCGACTGGCAGATAGGAGAACACTCCCGTTTTTATAAGGTAAAAAATGGCAAAACCAATGATCAATGCACTCAGGCCAACGAAAACAGAAACCAGGTAAGGTCTCTTAAACCTGTTTGATTTTAAAGAACCTTTCACTTTTTCTTCCGAAGGCTTTTCCGATACACTGGTTTTATATGACAGTGGAAGGGTGCCTTCTTCCATTCTTTTTTCTGCTTCCCCCGGTGGAAATCCATAAAAATCATGAAAACATTTGTTGAAATAGGATGGGCTGCCAAAACCTACCCTGAAGGCAATCTCCGAGGCGGATTCGTCCCCCTGTAGGAGCATTTCCATGGCCTTCTCCAAACGCACTGTCCGTATAAAATGGCTGATGGACTGGTTGGTGTGTTTTTTTAATTGACGATGAATAGATGAACGGCTCAATCCCATTTTACGTACAAGTTCAGGTACCCCGAACTGCTCGTTGTGAAAGTTGGCTTCCACGATTTCTTTCATCCGGCTGAAAAAATCCTGCCCGTTTTTAGTTGAACCGGTCATTGTGGGTCTTTTGAACAATGAATTTAACGTTCTTTTAAATAGAAAGTTACGTAGTGCCTACCATGGTAATGGTTCATAAACACGTCGCATCTTCAGTTTGTGTCCAAATCCCGGTAATCTTGTTATAATGCCAATACTTTGTTGCAAGAATAATTGTACTCTCATTGCCTCTAAGAATAAACCGGCATGTCCAGAAATCCCACATCCCATTCACCCTCTCTTCCTGTGAGGCGCAACCCGCCGTATATCAGGGACTGGATTTCCATTGTGCAATCCAATCCGGCGGCAGTAAAACAGGTTGTTGTTACCGGTAAGCTTTCGGCACAATTCTGAAACAACCACTCAGCAGTATCCCTAATAAAATCGTAAACGCGAAGTTTATTCAGGAATGCCTTTTACTCTTCGGGGGCTCCGGCTTTGCTGAACGCGCCAGATTGCCTGCGCAAGCGTGTTGCCGCCACCCCGGACGGTCGTCATCTACATCAGCAAGTTTTATAATTAGCTTATAAAAATTATCTTTGGCGAAACCTAAAAAAACAACGCTATTGCGTTGTA
>CAYMXK010000669.1:0-1931 GCA_964393915.1 uncultured Prolixibacteraceae bacterium | reverse complement strand
AATGGCGATTGGCAAAACAGCGGCACCTTTAGAAATGATGGAATAATTTCTACTTCCGATAGCTGGTTTAATTCGGGCACGATGGATATAAATAGTACAGGGGGTTTCGTATTGCAATATAACGCTACCAAAAATTTCTTTGCAGGAACCAACTCGGTACGATTGGGATTTTTACAAAAAGAAGGTGCGGGCGATGCAATCATTTCAGGTAAGGTTTTAATAAAAGACAGCCTGAAAATTCTCTCAGGGCTAATTAAAATGAACAGTGGGTCCGACACACTCGCATTTTCTTCTACTGCGGGAATATTTGCCGCGAGTGGTTCGTACGTGGAGGGTCCAATGGCGCGTACGGGACCAGGAACTTTTTTATTTCCGGTAGGTCGTTCAGGAGATTATCTGCCTATTAAATTTTTTAATTCAACGTCAGCCCGAGTTGGAGTTGTTGTTGAAGCTGCCCCAGTTAGTTATACGGCCGCGGATGCCGTGGAGTCACTGTTTGGTTTTCCACATGTTTGGAAAACGACAAAATCTTTAATCACCGATACAGCGAATTTTATTGAGGTTAAAGTGCCAGATGCATTGCTTGGAGGCGTTTCAAATCCAATAGTTACAAGAAAAGTATCAGGACAAAATCAATTTGAAGGAATGGGCTCAAGGTTAATTTCTTCTTCAGGGGGGTTAACAACAATCCAGAGCTACTCATCAGGGTTGCAGGGAATCTTTTCCATTGCCAACGGATATTCCGGAAACCTTTTGGGAGACTCTACAGAATTAGTTGCTCTTTACAATTCATCGAATGGCAATAGCTGGACAAACCAAACCAATTGGCGCACGAGTGTAATAAGAAATTGGTTCGGAGTTACTGAAAAGGGCGGACGAATTACAGTTGTAAATATGCCGAACAATAATATAACTGGCCCGGTACCAGCAACACTAGTAAATATGGCGGCACTAAAGTTATTTAATGTAGCGTCAAATAAAATAACATCCGTTCCAAACTTAACGCTGATTCCTGCACTAAACAATTTAGATGTTTCCTCCAATAACCTCGACTTCGCCTCCCTTGAAAGCAATGCATCATTAATCGGCAGTGTTATTTATGTAAACCAGGCACCGATAAGTGCAAACTCTGAGAATAGTATTCCGGTGAATACCGACACTACCCTGGTTATTCCCGTTGGGGGCAGCACCAACGTGTACCAATGGAAATTCAGAAGCAAAAATAAAAGTAACACAGACCCTTTTGACGTTATAGAAGGTGCACCCGATGCCGATACGTATACCATTCAATCGATAAACAGAGCAAAGGTTGGTGACTATATTTTGGAGGTAACAAATCCGCAGGTTCCGGGACTTGCATTAACCAGCGGCATACATAATGTTGATGCCACCGCCAACATATCAGGTAAACTTTTTGCGGATGAAGATACACCTGCAACGTCAGGTGAAATGTTTTTATTGAGAGTAACCGGAACGGGAGCGTATGATACAACGCGGTATATTCCAGAAGTGGAAACGGACGGTTCCTACTTGTTTGAAAATGTAATACTGGATGATTATGTAATTAATGGTTTTGCCGATACACTGGTTTACAACCGTACCCTGCCCACGTGGTTTACGCGCACCATTTTATGGGAAGAAGCCGACACAATTTTTCTGAACGATAATGTATTGGCGTTGGATATTATCTCGGAGACAAAGCCGGCCCCTCCCGTAGTGGGCGTTGGTAGCATAGTAGGTACTTTTTATTCTGATTTTCCCGATGAAGGACGTACCAAAATCAGGGGGCGGGTTAAGAAATCTGCGGTGTTGGTAAGGCGTGTAGAGCAAGCTGGCCGTGGTAAAGATGAGATACTGACATTGGTAGCGTATGTATTTACCAATGAGGATGGGGAGTTTAGTTTTAACTTTTTAGAACCTGGCATCTACCG
>CAYMXK010000668.1:0-1942 GCA_964393915.1 uncultured Prolixibacteraceae bacterium | reverse complement strand
TGGTTACGTACCAGTTCCAATTTACCAAAACGCATTACAACGGAATCATCAAAATTGGTTGCGAACATCCGCATAAACCGAATGGATTTGAAATCAGGAATGTTTCCAATCTTCTGATCGTATTCTTTGATAGGAATACGGAACAAATACCAACGTTCAGTTCTTGAAGATCCATCTGCCAGTGTTACTACGGGTGTTCTTACATCTGTAATAAAATTAGTACCGGTAACCATGTTTGGTTTAATATCTACTTTGTACTGGAAGTATTCTTCTACTTCATTCATAGTATTATCCCTGTTCAGTTCTTCTCCGTCAGGATATTGCGTAAAGGCATTTACAAATTGTGTATTGTTATCTGCAATAGGTGAGTTACCATGCGGGTTATTGATATTCTTATATCTTTCTAAAATTCCAGCTGGTGTAGGGCCGTCAAAAGAAGCATCACGGTATGGCTTAAAGTTATCTGCCGACGGATCATTAATAGCTCTTTGGTACACTAAAGAACCAGGGCCGAAGTTTGTTTGAAGGTTATTTAAATAAGGAGCAAACCTTCTCAGTTCATCCACATCCTGCAAACCATCATAACCAACATCCTGGAATTGACGATCCGTTGGCTCAATGCTGAATGCATTGGTTACCTGCAAAGGGTTAGCAGGAACTTGTCCCCAAACAGTATTGGAATCTATCGCAGCATTATTAGTAGGCGTTCGCAAACCATTTTCATACCCTCTTTTTCCATCTCGCAATATATCTTCTGAAATATTGCCCAGGTTAAAATAAAGCTGGCCTCCATTTGGATTTGAAGTGTTGGAAATAAAAGGATCCTGCATCCAGAATTCAATAAACTCGATATTATTTGTTTCAAAATCTGTCTGGTCAATATTCCGCATCAAACCACCCCAGGACTGTTTGGGATTTACTAATTTTCCATTTGCATTGATCCGGCCGTTTCTGTCTTCAAAATTATAAGGACCTCTATCTTTTGGATAATACGCCAGATCAAATGTGGTAAGTAAGCCTTCGCCAAACTGTGTACTCCTCTTTGGAAAAATTTCTTTTAAAAGGACTTGCCTTGTTTCTGGCCTCGACAATTCTGCCGGATTATTACGTAGTGGGTTATTCGAACTTCTTCTTTCCTGTAAAATAGGTTCAATATTGTACCATGCCAGTTTTGCTCTGTTATAGCCACTGCTTAAATCATTAATAAGTCCTGACTCTGGGAATAAACCATTGCCTTGCGGAATAGAAGCTAATGTCCAGCTTATTAGTGGAAAACGTAAATCTATATTGGCTCTTGTCCCTTCAAAGTCATCAATATAAACTTGTCCGCCTCTTTCTGTTCCGCCATCATTGTTGGTGCCGTTTATTTGTCTTGGATGACCCGGTTGTAATATTGCTGCTTCCGCATAAGCTGTTATTGATGACATTTCTTTGGTAGAATAAAAAGGCAACTTATCTAACCATTTACTCAACCTTGGAATATTGTTTCGATAATCTATGTCGAAGCCATACATGGTATTCTTAATGGGGTCTTCACCATAATTTTGTTTGATAAAGAAAGGCCTTTCGCCTAAGCGAACAATTGTACCACCTATAGAAAGTTTTCTATTAGCAATATAATCCAACCGCAGGCCAAGAAAATTCTTTTGTTGAAAGCCAAAAGCAGAATTGTTTTCATAAGCGATGTTAACAGGCACACCGGAATTTAAAATGGCCGCATTGGTAACTCGTAATGTTCCGAGATCGTAATTTATTTCATAATCAACATTCTCTTGTAAAATTTGTCCGCTTGCTGTTACGGTTACACTTCCTCTTGGAATATTATATCCTAATTGGTATTCGCCGGATGCCTGGTTATTATTACCCGTAAGTCCGTTGCCAAATCCCGGCGCAACACCTGATGATTTTGAACGGCCCACGATCTTATACCTGTTCAGGTTAG
>CAYMXK010000667.1:0-1943 GCA_964393915.1 uncultured Prolixibacteraceae bacterium | reverse complement strand
CGGAGAAACCCGGATCGTTCATTTTTATGGGAGATCGCTGGATGCCCGAGAATGCCATTGACGGACGCTACATCTGGCTGCCCATAGAGTTTGAGGATAACAAGCCAGTGATCAGGTGGCAGGCGGAGTGGAAATTAAAATGACCAGGTATATCTCCGGGAGGACAATGGACATCACTGGGAAGCCGGGAATACAAAATTCATGACCGAACCAACAGACCCTGAAGTGCCGTTAAGAAAAGCCGAAAACACAGAAATTCAAGGAGTTATGCAAGTGGTAAAACAAAAAACCGTAACTGAATATCAATTACGGTTTTCTTCGTTTTGTGGGCGGTGAGGGATTCGAACCCACGACCCCCTGGGTGTAAACCAGGTGCTCTGAACCAGCTGAGCTAACCGCCCTGTTTTTACCTCAAACCCTTTCGGTTAAGGCGCTGCAAATATAAATCCTTATTTCAGTTCTGCAAAAAAAAATCCAAAAAACTTTACAATATTTCCGCCACCACAAAGGTACTACCCCCTATAAAGATAAAATCATCAGGTCCCGCCGCCCTCCGGGATGCTTCATACGCTTCACTTACCGACGAAAAGGTTTCAAAAGAAAGACCAAATTCAGCTGCTTTTCCGGCAAGGACCTTTTCATCCATCGCCCTGGGAATATCGGCTTTGCAGAAATAATAGCTGGCATCTTTGGGAAGCAAAGCCAGGACTTTATCTGGGTCTTTATCTGAAACTACCCCGAAAACAATGTGCAAATGCTTATACGGTGTCTGATTTATCTGATCAACCACCAGTTTAATGCCCTCTTCGTTGTGCCCGGTATCACAAACGATGCGGGGATTAGACCCCAAAACCTGCCATCGCCCCTGTAACCCGGTCAGCAGTTTTACATCTGACAATCCTTTGTAAACGGCCTCCTCCGGAACCTGCCATCCCATACCTCTCAGCAAATCAACCGTTTTGAGCACGGCCGGAACGTTTAAGCGCTGGTATAATCCGGGCAGATCAAGGATTAAGGATGGGTAGGAAAGAACCCCATTTTTGCGAAAGTTTAACACCTGGTTGCCATCTCTGTCCGCCAAACTATAATCAGCCGTGTATTCATCGTCAGCAAAGGACAAAAGCGAACCCTCCTGCTCTGCCTTTCTCAGAAATACTTCCTCCACTTCAGGCTGGTGCTGACTTACCACCACGGGAGTGCCCCGTTTGATGATTCCGGCCTTTTCACCTGCAATTAACGGCAGCGTCTCTCCCAGCAGTGAAGTATGGTCATAGCTGATGTTGGTAATTATACTAATTTCAGGAGAAATTATATTGGTTGAGTCGAGCCGCCCTCCAAGTCCTGTCTCAATTACGGCTATATCGACCTTCTCCCTGGCAAAGTAATCGAAAGCCATGATGGCAGTCAGCTCGAAAAACGAAGGCTGAATACCGGCTGCCCTGTTTCTTTGCCGGAAGTCCTCCGTCCATTCAGCGACAAAATCCTCAGAAACCATTTCACCGTTCACCCTGATGCGCTCCCTGAAATCTTTCAGATGAGGGGAAGTGTACAGACCAGTCCGGTAGCCCGCCGATTGCATCACCGCCGCCAGCATATGCGAAACTGAACCTTTCCCGTTGGTACCCGCAATGTGAAGCGAGCGAAAGTTCCGGTGCGGACTGCCATACATTTCATCCAGCCGAAGGGTATTCTCCAGGGAATGTTTATAAGCTGCCGGCCCCGACCTTTGAAACATGGGCAATTGTGTATATAGATAGTTTAAAGTCTCCTGATAGTGATTCATAAAAAACTTATTAACCGGTGCAAGTTTATATATTTATTGATACCACCTTATAGGAAGCATGCAATTTTTCTACATTTACAAAAAACAATCTGTCAGGATATGCCAAAAAAGAAAAAAGCATCCAAAATTTTCATCATCGATACGAATGTGATCCTGCATG
>CAYMXK010000666.1:0-1956 GCA_964393915.1 uncultured Prolixibacteraceae bacterium | reverse complement strand
CTTGTTTATGGTGTGATCTTTTTGCGGATTTCCCCGGATGTCCGGCATTTTATCTTGCTGCCGAACATCAACAGCACGCTTCAGGCATACCTGCATGGCAAAGATCTGTACGCCAATCGCAACAATCCACTGGTAGTCCTGCGCAAATATCCCAAGCTCCATGTTGGCAGCAGGAAAACAGAGCGCAACCCCGCCAGAACGATCCTTCTCGTGGTTAATGAGTCATGGGGGCGGGACTATTTTTCGGAGCCGGTAGAAGGGCTGCGCGGGATGGATTCATTGCTTGGTCGCCTTCAGTCCGCCGGTGATAACTTTTTCGTTTTAAATAATGCCTTCACAAATTCCACTGCGACGGATGTGAGCTGGCCATCCATTTTAACAGGAGTGTCCCCAAGCCAACCTACTGAGATACTGCATCAGTTCCCCATGGTCTCAAACCTGGCCAAGGCCAGTGGGTACAAAACAGCGATTTTTTCTTCCTGGCGCCTTGAGTGGGCAAATATCAAGCCGTTTCTTGATGGGGGAGAGTTCGATACAATTATTGGCGCCAGTGAAATTGGTACTGGTATCGTTAATGACCTGGGAATTGACGATATGGAGACATCTATAAGGGTGTCTTCATATATAAAAGAGCAGGTACAGCCTGATGAAAACCTGTTTCTGATTTTTGCGACGAATGGATTGCACCAGCCGTATCAGACCAGGTCATCGCATCTTCCTGAGGCTTCGGGTGTGAATGACAGGTATCTGGCTGCACTGCGGGTTGTCGATCACGCCATTGAAAATGTTCTGCGTTCGCTGGAAGAGGTCGGACGTTATAATGAATCATTGATCATTCTTACCAGTGATCACAGTGACGGTCTGCGACCGAAGAATAAGACAATACGGATCACCAGCTTCTACGACTACTTTCTGAAAATTCCGTTCGTGGTCAAACTTCCGGAGTCTGCACCGGAACCCACGAAGGAAAGTCTCCGAAAGAATAGCAACTTTAATATTCAAAATCTGGATATAGCTCCTACTATTGCCCATTTCATGGGGCACTGCTACGGCGACGACCCGCAACCATTCTGCAAGGTTTACAAGGGGGGGAGCATCTTCCTTGATATTGCCCCTGATCGCGAACTTGTTGCGCTTAACACTAATGATGTTCGGAAGTGGGTGCCGGAGGGTTTCGGCATAGTTAAAGGAAGTAAGCGTATTATCTTTTCCAGTGCGGAGCCAATTCTTCAGGCATTTGATGTCGTTATGGATAAGGATCAGTCCAGCGATATCTGGGGGCTGTTTCAGGAGAAGGAAAAGAACGCTTTTCTCCAAATCATTGAGAAGGACCGTCACTTGTCCAGAATATATAGTCTGTACCGAACGGGATCGGCGGGGAAAACTTTATAGACTTTCACGCCTGTGATTTCGGGATGGTGGCAAACGGGTGCCTGATCGGGTAGGGTAATCCTCTTCCAGGGAGGCGGAAATGGATCCGGCGATCAAGACAGAATTTAACAAAATCGCCGCGGATCGGCAACTTTAGGGCATATTTACCCCCGCCGCTGCAACCACCAGTAACCAGTAGATAATTTCCGCGGGCACCTCTCTCCAACTCCCGCCCGCACCGCCTTTTCAGCACCTCCCGTCCCCACCCCCCGCACTATTTCATTCTATAACTTCTCAAAATCACGACCATAATCAGCCAATTTCAAGAAACCCCCGGTCCTCGCCGAAGGTGTCACCTAGAAAATACGGAGCCTGGAGGAACACACGCATGTCATATACTGGGTCTTTGCGCCAACTGCGCAAAAATAGAGGAATTATCGTCGGCCTGCTCTCACTGGCCGGCACCATGATGCTTGCCGAGATTGCGGCGGGCCAGACGGCGAGAAAATCGCAGTCTTTCTACCGAAGCTCCTTCAGCAAGCCTGAAGTCTTTGTCAACGACACCATCCCGGAATCAATGAAAGG
>CAYMXK010000665.1:0-1959 GCA_964393915.1 uncultured Prolixibacteraceae bacterium | reverse complement strand
TCCACCCGGGTAATAAGCTTGCTACCCTTGTAGGACTTAACGTAGAAGGTATCGATGTTCAGGTAGGCAAGGATGTTGCCATGCAGGTTGCTGCAATGAATCCTGTTGCTGTAAGCCGCGCTGCAGTGTCTCAGTCAACCATCGACAAAGAACTTGAGATTGCGAAGGAAAAATTCCGTCTTGAAGGCAAACCTGAAGCGATGCTCGACAAAATAGCCCAGGGTGCCCTCCAAAAGTGGTTCAAAGATTCAACCTTGCTTGAGCAGGATTTCATCAAAGACAGTAAGCTAACTGTAAGTGAGTATCTGAAGAGCATTGACAAATCTCTTACAGTTACTGCTTTCGATCGTTATGGTTTAGATGCATCATAAATACAAGTAATAAGACACAATAATTAAGAAAGGGCTTCAACTCAAAAGGTGAAGCTCTTTTTTTGTTTAAATATTCCTGTTTGGGCACAATCATTTTTTATCTTTGAAACATTATTGCAATACTTTCTACAATGGCTGCATATAAACGAATTTTATTAAAGCTTAGCGGTGAATCGCTAATGGGTGAACAGCAATACGGAATTGATCCGGTCCGTTTGAATGATTATGCCGTGCAGATCGGTCAGGCGGTGCAAGCTGGCGTAGAGGTGGCCGTTGTCATTGGCGGCGGAAATATTTTCCGGGGAATGAGCGGGGCCACCAAGGGTTTCGATCGTGTAAAAGGCGATCAAATGGGAATGCTGGCAACTGTAATTAACAGCCTGGCACTCCAGTCTGCCCTGAATGCCCAGCAGATAAATGCCAAAGTTTATACAGCCATCCGGATGGAACCGGTGGGGGAATTATTCGCCAAAGATAAGGTTGTTGAATCCTTGAAGTCGGGATACGTTTGTATTATCGCCGGTGGTACCGGAAATCCCTATTTTACTACCGATACTGCCAGCGCTTTGAGAGGGATTGAACTGGAAGCAGATGCCATGCTCAAAGGAACCAGGGTGGATGGAATTTATACCGCCGACCCTGAAACCCATCCCGGGGCAACCAGGTTTGATACCATTACTTTTGATGAAATTTACCATCGCGGGCTGAGAATCATGGACCTCACAGCAACTACCCTGTGCAAGGAAAACAACCTGAAGGTGGTGGTGTTTAATATGGATATCATTGGAAATCTGATGCGGGTTTTGAATAATGAAAAAATTGGTACAATCGTGCACAACGAATAATTTCTGCAAAAATTTTATTAAAAGCTTTGATTTATTTTAACATTAGAACATTTTTTCTATATTTGTCCGCATCTTTACAGTAGTAAAATATAGTATGCAGGAAGAAGCACAATTCGTATTGGACGACTGCAAGGAGAGGATGGAATTGGCCATTTCTCATCTGGAAAAAGAATTACTGCACATCCGTGCAGGGAAGGCCAATCCAGCCATGCTTGACAGCGTTCACGTTGATTATTATGGCAGTATGACGCCACTCAGTCAGGTGTCTAACATCAGCACACCTGATCCTCGCACAATAGCCGTTCAACCTTGGGAGAAGAAAATGATACCCGTGATTGAAAAGGCGATAATGGGTGCCAACCTGGGTTTCAATCCGGATAATAACGGAGAGGTTATTCGCATCAATATCCCTCCTTTAACCGAAGAAAGACGCAAAGGATTGGTAAAGCAAGCTTCCAAAGAAGGTGAAAATGCGAAAATCAGCATCCGGACAGCACGGAAAAATGCCAACGAAGAGTTGAAGAAACTTCTTAAAGAAGGTCTTCCGGAAGATATGGAAAAAGATGCTGAAAAAGAAGTTCAGTCTTATACTGATGAATTTGTAAAAAAAATTGATATCTTAGTGAGCGCTAAGGAAAAAGATATTATGACTATTTGATTGTTTCTAGTTTTCTGTTTTCTGAACATTGTTTAATTGTTTTCATGGCTTTGAGGCAGCTTTTTTGAAAGCTGCCTTTTTTTTA
>CAYMXK010000664.1:0-1963 GCA_964393915.1 uncultured Prolixibacteraceae bacterium | reverse complement strand
TTTCAACCAAAACCTCGAACGCATTATACTGCAGCTCAACCGCAGCAAGGGAACCGAAAAACTCATCCAGCGGATTAAAGATGAGATTCTACCCGAAATGATCAAAATAAGTCCCAACCTGAGAAACAAGATCAACCTGGACAGTCTCCTGGAGGAGGGACTTCCGGAGGATAAAAATCCCGACTGGGAAGAGATCTTCCGCGATTCGCCCGGACTGCTCAATAAAATGGAGGAATTTTCGGAACTGCAACTGGAAGGCGCCGATGTGTTTATGGGTTCCTTTGCCATGCTCAAGTCGTTTCCCTTTTACCAGGAGATCACCAACTGGTTTATCCCCTTTTTCTCCGGAAATCCGGATCTCGTTCGTGGTAAGGATGACCTGGAAGTAAAGCTGATGGAGGCTTTAAGCCGTACTCCGCTGATGTGCAATTCCGACAAATACTCCTTCTTCCTCAGTATCCGGATGCTGCCACAGGAAAACCTTCAATTCATGGCTAAAAGTATCGATGCGGAAGCGGAACAATGGACAGAGGCAGAGCAGGATGAGCAACTTACGGATCCGGGACGGAAGGCAGGATTTATCTCCAATCAGTATATCCAGGACCTCTACCGTTTTTATAAACTCCACCCCCGGAAAGCTGGAACGGAGGATATTTTCACCTGGCGGTTTGATTTTCACAACAAGATGATCCTCGGCGATCTTCTGCAGGAAGACCCGAAAGTAATGCGCAACATTGCCGAATATTATTTCACGAATAACCTGTTCGACGAAGCCGTGGAGATTTTCACCAGGCTGCTTACCCCGGAAAACAGCGGTGAGCTATACCAGAAGATCGCCTACTGCCACCAGAAATCGGGAGATTATGGGAAAGCCCTCCAAGGCTATCTGAAAGCCGAGCTGTACGACATCAACCGGCTCTGGAACCTGAAAAAGATTGCCCTTTGCTACCGGAACCTGAAACAACCCGGCAAGGCACTGGAGTATTACCGCGAAGCCGAACTGCTGAACCCGGGTGACCTGAACACCCACCTTAACATTGGCCACTGCCAGCTCGAACTCAATGAAGTCGACGAAGCCCTGAAAAGCTATTTCAGGGTGGAATATTTGGCGCCGGGCAACAGTAAGGTGTGGCGCCCTATAGCCTGGTGCTCCTTCCTCACCGGGCAGACGGAGCAGGCCAGCAATTATTTCCTTAAACTAATGGCCGGCGAACCCACCCGGCACGATTTGATGAACATGGGCCATGTACAGTGGAGCCTGGGAAACCTTACTGAAGCCCTCGAATATTACCGGAGATCTGTTTCCAAGGATGGATTTTCTGAAGAGGAATTCCTCGAAGTGTTCGGGGAGGACTTGCCCCACCTGCTCGCCCGGGGCATCGACCCCGACGATGTGCCGATCATGCTCGACCAACTGCGGTACCTTCTGGAGCTCTCAGATCAACAATAAATTGTTTCCACTTACTTATTTCTTTGGCTTACCGGCCTGTATATAATGCTGAAACCGTTATTTTTGTGCCTTGATTTTTAAAAACCGCTCTAAGATTCAATATCATGGAAATTGCCAGCAAGTATAGCCCGTCGGAAGTGGAAAAAAAATGGTACAGCTATTGGATGGAGAAGAAATTCTTCCATTCCGAACCGGATGACCGCGAGCCTTATGTCATCGTTATACCTCCGCCCAATGTAACCGGTGTTTTACACATGGGCCATATGCTGAACAATACCATCCAGGATATTCTGATCCGCAGGGCCCGCATGACCGGTAAAAACGCCTGCTGGGTCCCGGGGACCGATCACGCTTCGATCGCCACGGAGGCCAAGGTCGTAAACAAACTACGGGAGGCAGGAATTGACAAATATTCGCTTTCGCGTGGTGAGTTTCTGGAGCATGCCTGGGAATGGACGCACAAGCACGGTGGAATCATTCTTGAACAGTTGAAGAAACTGGGTGCTTCATGCG
>CAYMXK010000663.1:0-1966 GCA_964393915.1 uncultured Prolixibacteraceae bacterium | reverse complement strand
TAGATGCGCTCTACCGGAGATGTTCTGGGAATGGCCGATACATTCGGACTGGCATTTTTTAAGTCGCAGTAAGCAACAAACACGCCGCTGCCTATTGCAGGAACGGTGCTGATCACCATTGGCGACCGCGACAAGCACAATATCCTGGATACCGCCATTAACTTCCAAAAAATGGGATTTGGCATTATGGCCACCGCCGGTACCAAAGCCTTCCTGGAAGCCAACGGCGTTGAGGCACAATTTATTAACAAGCTGCATGAAAGCCGTCCCAATATTGTGGATGCCATCGTGAACAAAGAGATTGACCTGGTGATCAATACACCGGCCGGAAAGATGAGTGAATACGATGACTCCTACATCAGGAAGAGTGCCATCAAGCACAGCGTTCCCTACATCACCACTACCGCCGCTGCAAGGGCAGCCGCCGAAGGGATCAGGGAGCGCAGAAACGGCAGTTATATCGTGAAATCACTGCAGGAGTACCACGCTGAAATAGGCAACTGACAGATCCTGCTCCCGGCTCCGATGGCAAAGCCCGGGGTCAGGGGAGGGCACTGAAGTTTACAGCAGGTGGGGTAAGGCTGCCGGGTGCTCTTTGGTGCATGCTACCGATTTCCGTATTGGGGTGGAAGAAGCCGCCGTTCTTTAAATAGAACCGCTCTTCCGTCGCCCCTCCGGCATAATCGAGACGATAACCCCTCCGGGCAATGTCATCGCCGGTAAACCGGGCTTCCGTGAGCTGATGCCACCTGCCCTCCGTATCGCAGGCCCACTGGTTTCCATACCAGGCCATTCGATGGTAGTGGCCGTTGCCATCAAGAAAATTCTCGAGGAACGAATGGGGCCGTTTGAGCCAGGTGTTGGTCTTTGGCCGAAGAAAACTGGTAATAAACTGCCATTCTCCCGCTTCGGGATCAAAAAACCAGGCCGAGTAAATGGTATTTCCCTTTCCGTCGGGACGGACGCTGTTGAGGAATCCATAGGTTACATCAGCTTTCCAGGGAAAGATTACCCGGCTGTGCCCGCCCGAGCCTTCGTTGCCAAAGTCATGCGCAATGGTTTGGTCACTTTTCCTGATTACCCGGATACGGTCGGACTCCGGTATCTCCTCGGGATTGTCGGTGACAAAGGGAGACCATACCGAAAAGATAATCCTCCGCTCCGTCGCGCTGTTTACCTGGATGCCAAAATAGCCTTCGGCAAAACCGTTGGCCATAAAATAGGAGCCGGGTACATCCTCCCCTGCCGGAACGGTAATTTCATTGTAGAACCATTCCAGGTCCCTTTCAGGGGGAGTTGTATAGGTGAGATGCACCGAAGGCCCTCTCCGGCCCCAGTAAAACCGGTTGCTTTCATTATCCTTCACAAAGGTGACGACCAAACTGTCGTCGGCAGAGAAAACCACCAGGTCAGCAGGGATGGCAAATTCGCTGCCGCTCCTCTTTATGCCCTGCAGGTCGACCCTGACATATCCCGGTTCTGTGACTTCAATTTCACCCACCGGATATATTTTCATGCCTCCGGCGGCGGCCTTTACAGTAAAGCTCCTTCCGCCGGCGGTTACCAGCAGCTCAGATTCCCCCTCCGGCACCTCCATCTGAAGTGCCAGTGTAAGCTTTGCAGGCTTGCCGGCATGAAACCAGACCGAAAAGAGGGTTTCCTTCGACTGCCAGTTCCGGATTCCTGACCTGCCCATACGGTCGGGTGCGCCGGGATGCTCCGATGTGAGGTAGGCATTGCCTGCAAAAGGAATCACATACTGGTTTTGCGCCGAAAGGGTACCCGTAAGGGAAGCTCCCAATCCTACAAGGATGGCAATAATGCCAGGTGTCAGAAATCGTTGAAACTGCATCGTGGTTGATTTAATTCACAAATATGTGAAAAATTACCGGTGCACGGATGCAAATCACAATTTCAGGCTGCAGCCTTTAGTGCCGCCCGACGGGTCTGCCTTTCCGGCTGAGTG
>CAYMXK010000662.1:0-1970 GCA_964393915.1 uncultured Prolixibacteraceae bacterium | reverse complement strand
AAAGAAAGGGGTAAGATATTGATTAACAATTGGTTAAAAAATGTAAATAGTAATTTTAGAAAATGGGCCACTCTGATATGTCAAAGAATTTAAATGCCACGATACCACTAAAGCACCTGGTTGCACAAAGTGATGATTCATATGGATATATTTGATGAATTTTCCAGGTACGGGTGCCTTCGTGACAGAAATAGGCTTTCAAATTAGGCTCATAGTTAAAAAGTAAAGATGGATAGGTTGCATTATGCATATTAAATAGCCATATAAAAGGTGACAGGTTTAAATAAAAGAGATGGATAAAATTAAATTTTTGTTGATGGTTTTTGGTGCTTCCATGTTATTTGGTGGTGCAACGAAAAAACTTCAATCGAAAAACATTCAGCCATGGTCAGGAAATCCCCATTACCTGGCATGGAACGACACTCCCGTTTTTCTGCTCGGGGCAACAGATTACCATAGCTGGACTCCCATAAGCAGGCCTGCGGAAGTTGATTTTGTTGGACAACTTGATCGTCTGGCGAAAGTAATTAATGACATTGGCAGCCCGCATGTTTGTGGGTTTGTCCGCTGTTTACCCTACGATCCGATGAACCACATGCACGATGGAGAAGTGAAAAATGTGTTGCAGCCGTGGTTGAGGCTGGATGACGGACGTTATGATTTAAAGCAGTTTGATCTGGCCTGGGAGAATAGGCTGCGTGATTATCTGAATGCTGCACTTGAACGGCGAATTGTGGTGTCTCTGGAAGTTTGGGACGACTGGTCAGTAACCCGTGGTCCGGGAGGAGCGTACGATCCGGGCGGGAGATATGCATGGAATGGTCATCCCTTCAACCCAAAAAACAATGTAAATTATGATGAAACTGTTTTTCCTGTGGAAACGAGCGTATGCAACGCGCCGTTTTACAGCACAATTCCGTCGCGAAACAACATCACTCAGGTTCTTGAGCTTCAGAAAAAATATGTGGATCACCTGCTTTCAATTGCAACCGGTTATCCAAACATCATTCTGAATATTTCGAATGAAAGCCGGGCCCATTTGGACTGGAGCCGGTTTTGGGCAAAATACATCCGGGAGCGGGTACCAGTTGATTTCATGATTGGAGAAATGCCATCGACCAACAGGAAAGATGGTGGCGGTGAATGTGAAAATATGCTCAATCCATTGGTTTTGAGCACAGACCCACTTTATGATTTTGTGGACATTGCCCAGGCTGTATCGGGGCATGAATTGGGAGAGCCACGTCAGCAAGCCCTCGAAGGAGGACGACGGATATCCAGATACCGACAGGCGATGACTGCAGCGGGAACCCGGCGTCCGCTAATACTTTCAAAGGATTATACGCGTGATGAAAAGGGGGGTGATCTGGTAATCTGGAGCCGTTTTGTCAGCGGAGCTGCTTCTGCCCGCTTTCACCGCCCTGCAGGGAATCATCCGCCATCAGTTAGTCAGTTTCAACACGATGCAATTGGACGATTGGGAAGGTTTATTGCTGAAGTTCCTTTCTGGCAGATGCAACCTGATCCGGATATGGTATCGGAGCTGCCTGAAGGTGCCGGAGCCAATGTTCTTGCTGATAACTCCGGAGTTTGTGTGGTTCAGTTAGTTGGTGCAGCCAAAGGTGGTTCTGTGAAACTTGGGTTATCACCCGGGACCTGGAAAGTTCGCTGGATTGATCCATCAACCGGAATTGAAATGAATCAATCGGAGGTTTCTGTGGGTTCAGCACCGGTACAACTGAATTTCACGGATGGTTCCGATCACCGGATTATCCTTTTAAAAAAAAAAGTAAATTAAACCTGAAATCTTAACTATTTCACAATGATAAGAATAAGCATATTCCTTTTTTTGCTCGCATCTTTCTTCGCCTGCAATAATCAGCAAAGCAAAGATGTTTCCCCGGGCCCGAAACCCGTTGATCTGGTGTACCCACATATCGATTCGGCCAACTCCCGCTGGTTCTTCTTCA
>CAYMXK010000661.1:0-1988 GCA_964393915.1 uncultured Prolixibacteraceae bacterium | reverse complement strand
TGTCTGTGCCATCTGTACCACCCAGTCTCTGCTGAACTGCTGCCGGTCGTTGAGCATATCCTCATATAGGACAGTACCCACGGTAAACCGCTCTTCTGCATACCCGGTAAGGCCGGTCGCTTCCTTACAGGATGGCACAGTCTTACCATTTGCAGCCAAACCGGTAAGTTCTTTGCCTGTTACCTGCTTGACGGCCTCCGGGCTCCGGTAAGCAGGAACGTCAGAGAATATTTGAGCAGTATAGGTCAATAAGTGACCCAATAACATTGAGACGCCATTCAGTCTATTTTCACACTCTTCCCGCTCGCCGGGGAAAACAGCTGAACCCGACAAGCACTCAACGGAAAGAACAGTTGAGTCTGACCGGCACTCAGCGGGAAGAACAGTTGAGTCTGACCGGCACTCAGCGGGAAGAACAGTTGAGTATGACCGGCACTCAGCGGAAAGAACCTTTGAGTCTGATCGGTACGCAGCGGATGTATTTTCACCATATACCTTACAGTACACCCATTCTCTGCCGATGGGCCGTATAAAAAACCAAACGGAAAGTATGATCATCAACCAATTCATTGAACTTCCTCCTGTTGTTTGAAAAAATCCTTCATTTTACGGTGCATCTCCTTTGCCACCCCGGCATATTTTGTATCGGTGGCCACGTTTACCTTTTCCAGCGGATCAACCTGATAATCATATAGTTCTGAAGCCACTACCAATTCTTCGCGGTAGGGCTGGTAGCTTCTGTAACCCTCTCGCAACCACAGGGTGTACCTGTATCGCCCGTCACGGATGGAATAGCCCATCATCTCTCCTGCCCGGGTGCCTGAAAGGTTTTTAGCGGTCATCTCGGCCTTGTTTAACTGACGGGGATACTGGCTCACAGCGAACTCCTTGACGCTTTGCGAAGGATCCTTCATGATGCCGGCAAGACTTTTTCCATGCAGGTGTTTGGGCACTGGTACCCCTGCCAGTTCACACAGGGTCGGAAAAATATCCACAAACTCAGTGACAGAACTGGTCTTTCCTGAAGGGATGCCAGGTGCTGAAATCACCATGGGCGTTTTGGTCGCCTGCTCAAAATTGGAATGTTTGCACCAAAGGTCATGGTCGCCCAGGTGCCAGCCATGATCGCCCCAGAGGATCACCACCGTGTTGTCAGCCAGTCCGAGGGCATCCAGGGCATCCAGCAGAATACCCACCTGTGCATCTACATAGGAAACAGCAGCGTAATATCCGTGGATCAGCTCACGCTGCTTTTCTTCCGTTAAGCCTATTCTACGCTCATTTTCGGGATAGGTGGCAACATCAGGAATATCGGTATAGCCGCGCAATTCGCCCGACTGGTGGTAAGCGAAATCGGGACTGCCTGCGGCATGTTCCCGGAAGGAAGCCAGTGGCAGCTTTCCGCGGTCATACAGGTCCCAGTATTTTTTTGGTGCAACAAAGGGCAGATGGGGCTTGGAAAATCCGACAGCAAAAAAGAAAGGATTATCCTGCTGGCTCAGCTCTTTTAATATCTCTTTGGCTTTCAGTACATTGGCACCGTCTCCGTAAGCATTGTCGGGAACATCGGCACACTCTACGGAGGGCTTGACTCTCAACTGCACATAATCGGAGGCCTCCTGCCCCATTAACCCTTTGATGCCGGCCTCCTGCGAGAATTGCTCCACCAGTTTTTTGATTTCGGGCAACTGATAGCGGCCAAGTGCTGGTCGTCCCAGCTCCGCCGGATAATAATCAACGGAGGATGAATGATAAGGTACGCTCCACGAGGGCTTGTCGAGCTCTCCGTCAACACAGCGCTGATCGTAAACTTTGCCGATGCCCTGCGTTGAGTAGCCCTGGCTGATCAGGTACTGGGGCAAACTCAGAATATCAGGATTAACATCGCGCATCCGGGTTTTCAAATCCCAAACCCTGGTGTAGTCAGGCCGCATGCCGGTCATCAGGCTCGCGCGGGTAGGCCCGCAAACTGCCTGCTGGCAAAAGTT
>CAYMXK010000660.1:0-1994 GCA_964393915.1 uncultured Prolixibacteraceae bacterium | reverse complement strand
TCAGATGAAGGCAGTAATGATAGTTTTTAACCAGGCGAATACGGAGCGGGTGGAGTTTATGCTCGACAAACTGGAAATCCGCGGATTTACCTGGTTCAGCAGTGTAAAGGGGAGGGGCAGTGAAACCGGTGAGCCCCGCATGGGAACCCACACCTGGCCCGAAATGAACGAAGCCGCACTTTGCATCGTACCCGATGAAAAGGTGGATATTCTACTCGAAAAAGTTAAGAAACTGGATGAGGTAAACCTCGAGGTGGGAGTCAGGGCTTTTGTTTGGGACGTGATTCGCACTGTCTGACCGGGACATGGCCGTATGGTTTCCGGATAAAGGGTTTAACCGCTGCAGGCCTGGCTAATTGCCTGACCTGCAGCGATGGAATCCCCGGGTGTTGCGGTGCGAAGGGATTATAGCCCGGCTATTCTTTCCATGGCTTCGAGCACGTTCTCGCGGTTGGCAAAGGCCGAAAAGCGGAAATAACCTTCTCCCGCAGGACCGAAACCTGAACCAGGTGTGCCGACTACATTGGCCTCGTTGAGTAATTTGTCGAAGAATTCCCATGATTTCATTCCATTCGGGGTTTTCACCCAGATGTAGGGGGCATTTTCACCGCCAAAAACGGTAAATCCAGCCTCGCTCAGGCTCTTCTTCATGATACCGGCATTCTCCATGTAGTAATCGATCACCGCCTGAACCTCCTTTTTGCCCTCTTCTGAAAATATGGCCACGGCTGCTTTCTGCACCGGATAGGAGACCCCATTGAACTTGGTGGTCTGGCGACGGTTCCACAATTTTTTTACCTGCACAGCATTGCCATCGCTGTCATATGCCATTAGTCCTGCCGGAATTACCGTGTAAGCAAGCCGGGTGCCGGTGAACCCTGCAGTTTTCGAGAGGCTTCTGAATTCGATCGCCACCTCTTTGGCACCTTCAATTTCATATATGGAGCGAGGTATCGACTCGTCGCGAATAAAGGCTTCGTAAGCTGCATCAAAAAGAATGATGCTTTTGTTGGCCGCGGCATAGTCCACCCACTTTTTCAGCTCTTCGCGCGAAGCCACAGCCCCTGTAGGATTATTCGGATAGCACAGGAAGATGAGGTCGGGCACTTCCGCCGGCAGCTCCGGAATAAAGTGGTTTTCAGCCGTACACGGCATATATATAATTCCTTTGTAATAACCGTTCTCCATGATGTTGCCCGTTTTTCCGCTCATGACGGTGGTATCGGCATACACCGGGTAAACCGGATCGCAAATGGCGATTTTGTTGTCGTTTCCAAAAATCTCCTGGATGTTGCCGGTGTCACACTTTGAACCGTCGGAAATAAAAATATCATCGGCCGAGATATCAATGCCGCGGCTTTTATAGGCGTTGTCTGCAATGGCCTCCCGAAGGAAAGCATAGCCCTGTTCGGGCCCGTAGCCTTTAAAGCTGTCTGCTTTGGCCATCTCATCCACTCCTTCGTGAAAAGCCCTGATCACTGCCGGGGTAAGCGGTTGGGTCACGTCACCGATACCCATCCGGATGATTTTCCTGTCGGGATTGGCTTTTGCAAATTCGTTCACTCTCCGTCCAATTTCGGGGAATAGGTAGCCAGCGGCCAGTTTTAAGTAATTTTCGTTGATTGTTGCCATATTTTTTTGATTGAAACTGCGTAAATAAAAATCATCTGTGGCCTTCCGGAAAACAGGAAAGGCACAGACGGGCGCAAAGATAAAAAAAAGGAGGTATAGTTAAAAAAAATCCTGTGATGACAGCGCTGATGCCGTTTAAACATCCCTGACACACCTGAACCCGATGTGCATGGATCCCGAGTCGGGTGTTGATTTCATGCGCGAGGAAGCGCGGTAGCCGGCACAATAGGAGTCGTTGCAGAGAAATGACCCTCCGCGGATGGTTCTTTTGGATATACCCGGTTCCATCGGGTCGAAGGAGGTGGATGGACCTTTGGGGTTCTCCGCGACACTGCCTTTACGGAAAGACTGGTAGTAATCAT
>CAYMXK010000659.1:0-2000 GCA_964393915.1 uncultured Prolixibacteraceae bacterium | reverse complement strand
GCAAAAAGCAGTCGTGCAGCCGTTTCTCCAATTTCATATATAGGCTGATGCACAGTGGTGAGCGATGGTTCAACCAGTTCGGCCATGGGTTCGTCGGTAAAGCCGGCAATCGAAATGTCATCCGGAATAATTAAACCCACTTGTTTGATTAACCGCATAGCCCCAAAAGCTACCGCATCGCATACACAGAAAACTGCATCAATACTTTTATCATTTTCAATCAGTTGCGTCATACATTGCATTCCGCTGGCGATGGAAAAATCACCCTCCCTGATCAGTTCAGTATTTGCTTCAATATCATGCTCTTTCAAGGCATCCAGATAGCCGGTTTTCCGGTTGGCACACAACAACAGGTTTGCTGGTCCTGCAATATGGGCAATTTTACGGCACCCGGTCCCGATAAGATATTTCACCATATTGTACGCACCATAATAGTCGTTTACCACCACTTTGGCCGCCTTGAAATTCTCAATTACCCTGTTAAACAGTACCAGTGGAACCTTTTTCCTTTTCAGGTCATGAATGTGCTCATTCCGCGCAGTATCGCGGGCTACCGACATAATAATGCCATCCACATTAGCGGAAAGCAGTGCTTCAACGTTTTTTACCTCAAGATTGTATTGCTCTTTCGAATGGCAAATCATTATATTATAGCCCTGCTGAATGGCAAAATCCTGAATGCCGCATATAGCCTCCGAATAGAATGGAATATTGTAAGCGGGAACAATTACGCCAATGGTTTTGCCCGATCCCGATTTCAGGCTTTGTGCCATAAAATCGGGACGATAATCGTGCCTGTCGGCAAATTCCTTTACCCGCTTCCGGGTTTCAGGATTAACATCGTACGAATCCCTCAAAGCCCTCGAAACGGTGGATTTGGAGATGCCAAGTGCACTGGCAATATCGTTGATGGTAATCCCTGATTTTGACATCGAATATTAAAGTATTAATCTTTTGTCCTGCAATATCATAATTTTTCACCAGAAAAATCAACCATGACGGGATTATTTGTCAGCCATGGGGAACGTTCCGGGTTATTTCCTGAAAATAAATGTATCGAGATTATGTTTTCTTCCAGAATTTGATGTTAATTCGGGAATTCAATTAAAAGATTACCATGAAAAATCAAATTATTCTTATCGCAATCTGCCTGTCGGCGATGTTTTCTGTACAATCTTATGCCCAGAGTAATTTCTCAAGTCCACTTATTGGGGTTGGTGTAGTGGCCAGTGACCTGGAGAAATCGCTCAACTTTTATATCAATGGTATTGGTATGGTTAAAGTTAGTGAGTTTTCGGTAAATTCCGATGTGGCAAGGCGGACCGGCCTCACCGGAGGGATTCCGTTTGAAGTTACCGTGCTGAAACTTGTCGATTCCAAAGAAGCCAGCCAATGGAAACTCATGAGTTTCGGAAAAAAGTCCAAAGGCAAAAAACAGAAGTATATCCAGGACAATACCCGAATGCGGTATATAACTATCAATGTAAAATCGTTGAAACCATGTATTGAAAGTTTGAAGTCGATTGGCGTTGAATTCCTCGGCGAAACCCCTACCCAGTTGGGAGAGAACCGATATCTTCTTCTGGTGCAGGACCCCGACGGAACTTTTGTTGAGCTGATCGGGCCGATGGAGTAAAAGTAGTTTCGGCTGCGCTCACCAACCATGGTTCAAGCGAGCGCACCAACCATGGTTCGACTTCGATAACTAACAGTGGTTCAAATGAACGCACCAACTATGGTTCGACTTCAATAACTACAGTGGTTCAGCTGCGCACACCAACCCCTGGAGAAGACCTTTAGCTCCAAAGGAGAGACATATTCGCAGAAAATTTTGTTTTACACATTAAAACGAATATCTCCAAAGGAGTGGCGTATTGGTAAAAAACTGGCACCATATATACCCGCAGCGCTTATTGAAAAACAAAGGCTAAAAGGCGGAGACAGAAAAATTGTTTTATATCTAAATCCAGTTATAATAATCATAGCCATAAATGAAAATC
>CAYMXK010000658.1:0-2001 GCA_964393915.1 uncultured Prolixibacteraceae bacterium | reverse complement strand
ATGAAAATTATAATGTTCCTCTTGTGTGAATATTGGTTATTCATGGTCGTTTCATCTTGTCTGTCTATTTTTCAGATATTACTTTGTTTTTGACACAGCGGCAGGAGTAGCCATTGTTGGCAAGCGTATAAATCCTTCCAATTGCATTGGTATTGTAATGAACATGGTGGTTCCACAGGTAGAGCAACCCATAGCGGTCGTCATAAACTGTCGATGTCCAGAAGTTTCCATACTGGTTCAGCGTAGTGTATTCACCATTGTCAAGCCTTGATCCTGCTGGCAGAATGGAAAATCCGCCGGAGTTATTATTTGGAAATGATGAGGGTGCCCAGTCGTACGTGGTTTTCAATTTGTCTGCGATATTTCCTCTTTCCCCTGTCCGGTCAAGCTCCGTTTCAGGCACACCAAAGAAACTTTCCAGTTCTTTCCAGTCTGCATCGGAGGCAACATGCCATCCTTCTGGACAAAGCTTTCCCGATGCGGCGGCATATCCGTTGTAAAGCAGTCCATACTTTTCCTTATTTGCAGGCTTGTCGTCGTAAACGGCATAGGCTCCCTGCCTGGTCTTAGACCATTCCTCGCTGCTGAATCCGGTGGCAATAAAAGTAGTGTCCCTATACTGTGTGGTTCTCAGGTTTTCTTTCATCCAGAATTGTTTCCCGATTTGGATAACTGTATAGCGGTTACTGTCGAGGTCATATACAAACATCTGAGCTTCGCTTTCTTCAGATTTCTGTTGCAAAGAACCTTTTTGCCTGCCAGCCAGCGGAGGGATAAATTCCGGGTATTTTCCTGTGGAATAGCTATTGTTTAGATGCTCCGAATTTGTGCTTGCCACCAAAACCGGCTGAGATGCATTGCCCCGGATTATTTGGCCCATATTCCCCTTTCCGATGTACAGGTTTGTTTCCCTGGATTCCTGTGAAAAATAGACAAGCCAGTTATTGTTGTCCTTTGTAAACCAAAGCAGCTTATTGTCGCCATTGTCAGTTTGCACCCCGTATTCGTTTGCAGTAAGTTGTTCTTTAATGTTTTCGAATGTAAAACCTGAGGCAACGGGTATTGAATACACTTCCACCGGCGTGATTTCGCTGTTTTTATATTCAGTCGACAACGACAGAAACGAACCTGCTGCTGCCACCGATAACAGTCTTTTATCCTGTTTGCTACCTTCGGGAAGCTTAATGTCCAGCATTTGTGTTTGCGAAACCGGAACAACATTTTTTTGCGCGAAAAGAAGAGCAGGAATTGCTAAAATGATGAGCAGGTAAAATATCATTTTCATAATCCTAAAAATTAGATATTTAGATTTGATAAAACTACATTGAAAAAATGGCTGACACTATCCCTTAAAAACAGGATATTTATACCTTTTAAGTTGATTTATTTAAGTCAGGATTTAACTTTGGGGATAAGTACCATCAGTTTTTCTTTACCATCAGGTAGTTTTCTCCGGCATTGTTGTTGAGGTATAGTAATCTGCCTCCTCTTACCGCCTGGAAGTGAGCGTCAAAATTGCCGGTTTCGCCCCGGTACCGGTTGGTTAACTGAATGTTCCAGTTGGATATGGCAGAGGTGCCTTTATATTCCTGCTGAAAAGTGTTCATGGCGCCAACGGCCCCTGTGGCGCCGTTGTGAGTGCTGGAGTAGGTACCGGCATTGCTGAAGGTAAAAGTGGCACTGCTTGCAGCCATGGTGGCCCCTGCATATGCCCCTGTAATACCATCGTACCACTGCATCATCTGGCTGCCACCGCTTTGCCAGGTTCCGGCAAGGTCGTTTATGCCAATTGCAAACTTATTATACCGGCTCATCTCAGTGAGGTCGGAGGTGAATTTTCCATTGGCATTTGGAAAGGTTTGACGGAATGTTGCTTCATCAGGGAATGAAGCAACCGTGATTTGCGCTGTGTTTGGGGCAACCGTGAGTGTCATGGCGATAAAACGGGTTTCTCCGGTTTCAGGATCCGTTCCCTGGCCTTCGACATATTTTGGTTTGAGC
>CAYMXK010000657.1:0-2009 GCA_964393915.1 uncultured Prolixibacteraceae bacterium | reverse complement strand
CCTGTAATACCCGAAACCATGTTGTAATCCCGTTCGGCCTCTTCACGCATGACATCCATTACGTCGTCAAAAGTAATCCGCCCTTTCAGCCGGCCAATTTCATCCACAACAGGTATGGCCACAAGGTCATATTTTTCCATCATTTGTGCCACCTCCTCCTGCGGAGTGTCTGTAGTCACCCACTTTACATCCGGATTGTAAATATGCTTCAATTGGGTGCTGGTGCTGTTCAAAATAAGCTTTTTCAACGAAAGGACCCCTTTCAGCTTGACATCATCGTCTACAACATAAACGTAATAGATATCATCAACATCTTCCGATTGGCGTCCAATTTCCTTCAGGCAGGTGGCCACCGTCCAGTTTTCATTTACCGCAACCAGCTCCTTGGCCATAATACCACCGGCAGTGTCCTCCTCATATTCAAGAAGATCAACAATATCACCGGCAATCTCCACATCACCGATCTCATTCAACACCGACTTCTTTACATCCTCGTCGAGTTCACCAAGGATGTCTGCCGCATCGTCCGAGTCCATGAACTCAATAAACTGCCTGGCAATATATTCCGGCGGAAGTGCATTTAAAAACCGTCTTCTGTCGTCCTCCGGAATTTCAATCAGCACGTCTGAGGCCTTTTCACCATCGAGCAGTACATAAATATACCTGGCTTCCTCCATTGTGAGTCCTTCCAGGATTTCTGCGATATCTGCGGCGTGGAGCTCCTGAAGCAGTTCGGCGACTTGTTTCTCATCGTTTGCTTCAATTAGCATCCGAAGGTTATCAATAAACTCTCTTGAAAGTTCAAAATTCATGGTTCCGGTATTTATGGTTTCCTGAGATCCCGGGTTAATTCAATAAACTGGTCGACCGATAGTTGTTCGGCACGCATTCCGGCAAAGATTTCCGGTACACTATATCCGAGAGGTTTCAGTGCATTTCTCAGCACTTTGCGCCGCTGGTTGAATCCGGTTTTCACTACCTGCTGAAACAATTGCTCATCGCATTCAAGGCGTTCGCGCCCATTGCGGCGCAATCTGATCACGCCCGATTTAACTCTCGGCGGAGGGACAAAAACATGCTCGCTGACGGTGAAAAGGTAATCGATATCATAGAATGCCTGCACCAGGACGCTCAGAATCCCGTAGGTCTTATTCCCATGCGCGGCACAGAAACGCTCAGCAACCTCCTTTTGTATCATTCCCACTACCTGCTTGACTTTGTTGCGGTTTTCGAGGATTCTGAAAAAGATCTGGGAAGAGATATTGTATGGGAAATTGCCGATTATACTGAATTCCCCGTCAAAAAGATCATTCATGTCCAGCTTCAGAAAATCGCCCGACAGGATGCGGATATCCTTGCCGGAAAATTGGTGTTCGAGGTATTCAATGGATTCCCTGTCAATTTCAATCAGGGTGAGACGTAAAGAGGGAACCTGGATCAGATATTGGGTAAGCACGCCCATTCCGGGACCGATTTCCAACACATCCTTTGTATTGGAAACATCCAGACTATCAACAATTTTGCGTGCAATGTTCTGATCTTTCAGAAAATGTTGACCTAAGCTTTTTTTGGGTCTTACAACACTCATAACCCTCTTTATCGTTCATAATTCCCTATAATTTCCAATTTCAATCTTCCCGATTCAAAGTAATTTTTAATTTTGTGCTATGTAAAATGATATTTATTTCTCGAAAAGGTAGGTAAAAATAAACAACTTTGTTGTGAAACCTCTACAATTCGGTGTTTTTCATATTAATATATCACATTAAATTGAAACAGAAAGTATTAAAGGCGACTAAGGTTCTGATCTTCTTTATCATTGGGGTATTAATTTTTTGGATTCTCTATAAAGATCAGGATATCGACAGAATAAAATCAGTTTTAGCCAACGATGTAAACTATTTCTGGATTTGGGTCTCCATATTTCTGGGACTGCTCAGTCATATCAGCAGGGCCATCAGGTGGCGGTATCTTATTGAGCCAATGGGATATAAACCGAGGCTAATAAA
>CAYMXK010000656.1:0-2011 GCA_964393915.1 uncultured Prolixibacteraceae bacterium | reverse complement strand
GGCCTCCCGTGCATTTTTTGCCCTTTGCAGGGTTACATAGATAAGGCTTCCGTAGTCCATAATGGCTCCGGCCTGACTCCCCAATTCACTGCGTCCGCCAAAGGTGGTTTCAGCAATTGCCAGCTGGTGTTCGTTGATATTGCCTACCACACTGTAGGTTTCTGCAATTTGTTCGATTTTCCCGAGATATTTGCCTGTATCCCACTCGTATATATCGAGCATGCTTCCGGCGGGCCATTTGGCGGCAGGCCAGTGGTACAGTTCACCATAAAGGTTATGTGAATCGGCAGCATATGTGATCATTGTAGATCCGTCGGCCGAAGCCCCGCGCGTTACCAGGAAGTTGGTACAGGCATTCGTTACAGGTGTGCTCCAAAGAGTAAACAGGGAGGACGCCAGGGTTATAATCAAAAATTTTCTCATCATTTATAAATCGTTTATTTGTTTTGCCAAATGGCAAATATACTCTTTTAACTATTTTCAACTCATAACGAAAAGTTGATTTTGGTCAGGATTTCAGGTCAGTCCGTTTTTCAGATCGCTGTAATCGCCGGTCTCATGGAAGGTAAATCGCTCCTGAACTGCTGTCGCGGCTTGCTCCGGTTACCGTTTTCAGACAGTTTACTTCGTTTCTCCACCGGAGGAGTCCGAGAAAGGCGAAGATCAGGGCTTCTTTGTATTTTACTAATTGGTTGTCAGGAACTTCCAGTTTTGCGTGGGTGTATGCTTTCATCCTGCTGAGGAGGAATCCGTTAAATGCACCTCCGCCTGTCACCAGGACACTGCCTGCTGATTCGGTATAGCCGGCGATTTGCTGAGCGATATGCTCGTAAAATGTGCGCAGGTGGTTTTCTGTGGTATCGGGAAATTGGGCCAGCAACGGGAAAACTGATTCTTCTACCCACTCACGGCCCAGCGACCGGGGGAGCGGCTGGCTGTAAAAATCAAGGTTGTTGAGTGCATCCAGCAGGGACTGGTTTAAAACTCCACTTTCTCCCAGCCTGCCGTCTTCATCAAATGCATACCCTTTTTTTGCTGACAGGTGATTTAATACGATGTTCACCGGGCATATGTCGCCGGCTTTCCGGATGCCGTTCCTGTCAAAGGAAATGTTGGCAAAACCTCCCAGGTTCAGGCATGCGCCATAGTCTGAAAACAACAATTGATCGCCAACGGGTACAAGTGGGGCACCCTGGCCACCCAATGCGATGTCGGTTGACCTGAAATCGGCAATAACCGGAAGCCGGGCAGTGGCAGCCAGGTTTGCGCCATGGCCAATCTGCAGATTGTAGCCCAGGTCCGGACGGTGAAAAATGGTATGACCATGTGATGCAACCGCCAGCGCCTTGATTTTGTGTTTTTTAATGAATCCTGCCGCAACTTCTCCCAGGTAGTTGCCGTATTTCCGGTCGAGCATTGTTAATTCACTTCCTGCCAGTTCATGTGCTGAGCTCAGGTTCCTGATCCAGTTGACAGGGTATTCAATAGTCTCTGCCACAACTATTCTGTGGTGCCAGCCCTCCTCTGTGAGTAAAAATTCACAGGCTGCCAGGTCAAGTCCGTCAAGCGAGGTGCCCGACATCATGCCAATTACCAGCCAGGCTGGCTTATTTCCAGAATGTTGCTTCATAAGTAGCTGTATTGTCAACGTTGTCTTTTACTTTTAAAACCAATGTATGCCGTTTACCCAACTCCAGCCTGTCCGGATCAAATTCATAGGTTAATAGCCTGTATTTTGCATCATAGTCAAACAGAACCCAATTCCCGTCGATGGTTCCCTCGTAGCTTTTAATACCTGCCAGGTTGTCGCTGATGGTAAAACGGATCCTGTTGGATTCGGTAAGTGCGATCTTGTCTTTAATGCTAAGGGGATGGATGCGCGGCGGAATGGTATCGGTCATCACGGCATAGGTACCGAAATTCCGCACATCCGCTTCGAACCAGCCCTCAGAGTATGAACCGCCCACAAAGCTTTTGCCACCACCGCCACTGATCCTGCCAATGAAAGACT